>JAUYQT010000553.1 GCA_030697085.1 Azonexus sp.
TGACCCGCCAGGAATGACGCTTCTTCAGTGCAACGGTAAAGAGGGGGATCAGACGGTTTTTCATTTCCATATGCATGTGCTGCCCCGTCATGGCAATGATGGAGTCGCCTTGTCCTGGCCCCGCAAAGACCCTTCATGTGAACAGCTGGAAGCGTCTGCCGAGAGGATTCGGCTGGAGTTATCAAGCAACAATAATTTGAACAATTGAAGTTAGACCTGCTGATTCGCAAGCGGCTGGCGAACCCATCGGTAGATTTGGTCTGGGTTTAGGGAAGATAGTGTCCACGATCAACGCGAGTGGACACCATGAACATCGAGAAGGCGGACCGTCGCAGGCGGTATCACCAAGAAGAACTCAAGCAAGTCATTATTAAAGCCTGCTGGGAACCGGGCGTTTCGGTTTCCGGTATTGCACTGACCCGTGGCGTGAATCCAAACCAGGTCCGGCGCTGGATGAAATAAAAGCAGGAGAGATTGCTTGCCTGGCGGAGTTCAGTTGACTGAAGAAATGGAAATGCATCCGATAGAGTGAGTGATGGGTTGGTTCATCGCTCACTCTATCGGATAAGTTGCTTTATTACTTGATGGTTTCCACTGAGACCAATGGCGCTGTATCGGCCTGATTATCAAGCGGCTTTGCCTTGCGTGGCCGGCCGAGCTTGACTGGCGGTTCTGCTTGAGTAACGACTAAAGTGGCAGCTGTTTGCACCATCATCAAGCCGCTATCTGCTAGCGTTTTCTCCAGACTCACCGGTGTTGCTGCGGCAATTTTGATGCTTTCCCCAACGTCGGCCGTAGTCTGTGTAACGACGGGTGTTGGTTCAGCAATTGCCGGAGGTGCAAGCTCGGAAACAGCCGTGACAATTTCCGCAGCAATGGGTTCGGCTTGAGCGACAGGTAGCGCTTCGACGATTGGTGCGATTTCCTGCGCTGGAGCTGGAGCTGGAGCCGGAGCCGGAGCCGCCGGGGCTGGAATGACTACGATCACTGGCTCCTGATTGATTACCGGAGCGGTGGGTTCAATCGCCACTGGTGAGTTTTCCTGTGCTGGAGACTCGTTTGCGCTGCTCTCAACTTCATTGCGGCGCTCGCTACGGCCACGACCACCACGACGACCACGGCGACGAGCACCTTGTTCTTCGTTAATACCTGTTGCTTCCTGGCCTTCGGTCATGTTGTCAGGTGCAAGGATGGCGATAGGCGCTGCTGCAGTTTCAGGCGCCAGCTTGTTTTCCACTACTTCCGGTTGCTGGCGTTGGCGCTCCTTGCGCTCGCCACGCGGGCGACGTTCTTGACGTTCGGCATTGGCTGCGGTCGACTCATCACGCGGCGGCTTTTCGACATTGCGTTCGTTGCGATTGGCACGTTCCGGACGCTCCGGACGCTCCGTGCTGCGCGGTTCGATGGTCTCTTCGGTGTTACGGCTACTGTTACGACCGCCACGGCGATTATCGCGTCCTTCGCTGCGTTCACGACGACCGTCCTTGCGGGCTTCGCGTGGCTTCCGGGTCAGCTCGGCGGCTGGTGCTGGCTCAGCCGCTTTCGGCGGGGTACGGAACCAGGAGAAGATCTTCGAGAACAAGCCGCTATCCGTTTGAGCAGGTGCTGCGGTCGATACCTCAACCGTCTTTTCAGCCATGATGGGTGCTGGCTTCTCGGGTGAAACTCCCTTGATAACGGCTTCCTGGCGCGGCTTTACGGCCTCTTGTTGTGTTGCCTGCTTGATCGCTTCCTCAATTGGCGCGTCTACCATCTTATAAGATGGCTCGCGAATCTCTTCGCTGTTCAAGTCATCGTGGCGCAGACGGGTGATGGTATGGGCCGGCGTTTCCAGATGAATGTTCGGGATGAGCAGAATAGTTGCCTTGTGGCGAGACTCGATGGCCTGAATGTCCGGACGCTTTTCGTTGAGCAGAAAGGTCGCGACATCAACCGGAACCTGGACATGGACGGCGCCTGTATTTTCCTTCATCGCTTCTTCTTCGAGAATACGCAGGATATGTAGCGCTGCGGATTCGGTCGAGCGGATGTGGCCGGTGCCGGTACAGCGCGGGCACGAGATGTAGCTGGTTTCAGCCAAGGCAGGGCGCAGGCGTTGACGGGATAGTTCCATCAAACCGAAGCGGCTGATCTTGCCCATTTGAACGCGGGCGCGGTCAAAACGCAGCGCATCGCGCAGGCGATTTTCCACTTCGCGCTGATTGCGCGGGTTTTCCATGTCGATGAAGTCAATGACAATCAGGCCGCCGAGGTCGCGCAGGCGGAGCTGGCGGGCCAGTTCTTCAGCAGCCTCCAGGTTGGTTTTGAAGGCGGTTTCTTCGATATCAGCGCCCTTGGTCGAGCGGCCCGAGTTGACGTCGACGGCGACCAAAGCTTCGGTATGGTCGATCACAATCGCGCCGCCGGAAGGCAGGTTCACCTGACGGCCAAAGGCGGTTTCGATCTGGTGTTCAATCTGGAAACGGGAAAATAGCGGCACATCATCGTGGTAGCGTTTGACGCGATGGACGTTGCCCGGCATGACCGTGTCCATAAAAGCACGGGCCTGTTCGTAAACCTCGTCAGTGTCGATCAGGATCTCACCGATTTCTGGCTGGAAGTAATCGCGAATGGCGCGGATAACCAGGCTGCCTTCGAGATAAATCAGGAATGCGCCGCTTTGTTGCTTGGCCGCGCCTTCAATGGCTGACCACAGTTGCAGCAAGTAATTCAGATCCCACTGCAGTTCTTCAGCCTGACGGCCGATGGCGGCAGTGCGGGCGATCAGGCTCATGCCGTTTGGCACTTCGAGCTGATCCATGGTTTCGCGCAGTTCCGTGCGCTCATCACCATCAACACGACGGGAGACGCCGCCGCCACGCGGGTTGTTCGGCATCAGAACCAGGTAGCGGCCAGCCAGGGAAACGTAGGTGGTGAGGGCTGCGCCCTTGTTACCACGTTCATCCTTGTCAACCTGAACGATCAGTTCCTGGCCCTCTTTCAGGGCTTCGCTGATTTTGGCGCGACCCGACT
Organism: Azonexus sp.; assembly: GCA_030697085.1. Taxonomy (GTDB): domain Bacteria; phylum Pseudomonadota; class Gammaproteobacteria; order Burkholderiales; family Rhodocyclaceae; genus Azonexus. The sequence continues at coordinate 3,013 of JAUYQT010000553.1, forward strand.
CAACGCCGGGTTGGAAAAATATGCGGGAAACTTCCTTGAAGGGCAAAAAGCCGTGGCGGTCCGCACCGTAGTCGACGAAGCAGGCTTCGAGACTGGGTTCGATGCGGGTAATGACCCCCTTGTAGATATTGCTTTTGCGTTGTTCCTTGGCGGCCGATTCAATGTCTAGATCAATCAGTTTCTGACCATCAACTATGGCAACACGGAGTTCTTCGGCCTGTGTCGCGTTAAAGAGCATGCGTTTCATTATTTTGGGGCTCCCAGCGCACCAAAGCACACAGCAATGGAGCGCCCGGGCAGGCAGCGACGTTTTCAGTTATCGGGTTGCATATTTAGTGAAGGCAAAGGCGATGATGAAAGTGCTGATCAAAAAACAGTCGCGTTATTTTTTATTGAAAGGCGCGACTTGAAAATTCCTGCGACGGGCAATCCGTGCGTGCTTACGGCGGGCTAATCCATTAACATCACTACTTTTGGTGAGTGAACTTAACCAGTCGTTTTACGTTGCTTTGGCTTGCGCACGTCGCGCAAGTGAGTCTTCGAAACCTGCCGCCTGGCGGTCGCGCTATTAGCGCGAGGCAAACGGTCTAACAGTTCTGAATCTCTTGCAAACCGAGACGTAAAACGCAGGCAGTATATTTCAAAATGAACAGCACTGGTAACAATTCGGTCACCCATGTCGTGATCAGTGAAGAGGAACAAGGCCAGCGGATCGATAATTTTTTGATCCGCTGTTGCAAGGGGGTGCCGAAGAGCCATCTCTATCGTATTTTGCGAAGTGGTGAGGTACGGGTAAATAGTGGGCGGATCGATGCGACCTACCGACTCCGTTTGGGTGACATGTTGCGTATTCCGCCAATCCGGATTGCTGAGCGGCCACAGATTGAAGTTGATGAGGTTGCCAAGCAGCGGGTTGATTTGCCGATCATTTATGAAGATGAGGCGATGCTGGTGATCAACAAGCCGGAAGGCGTTGCGGTGCACGGCGGTAGCGGGGTTAGTTTTGGTGTGATTGAAGCTTTGCGCCGGCAAAGGCCGCAAGCAAAATTCCTCGAATTGGCGCACCGCCTGGACCGTGAAACCTCCGGCGTTCTGCTCGTTGGTAAAAAGCGTTTGGCGCTGACTGCCTTGCATGACATGTTCCGCGAACATGGCGCCGGGGCTGACAAGCGCTATCTGGTGTTGGTTAAAGGTCGCTGGATGAACGCAACGCAGCATGTCAAATTGCCGCTGCACAAATACCTGACGGAAAGTGGCGAGCGGCGGGTTTCGGTCAACCCTGAGGGCAAGGCGTCGCATACTATTTTTCGCCTCCTGGCCCGTTGGCCGGAGATGAGCCTGCTTGAAGCGCAGCTAAAAACCGGGCGGACGCATCAAATTCGCGTGCATCTGGCGCATCTCGGCTTCCCGATCCTCGGTGATGAGAAATATGGTGAGTTCGCTTTAAACAAAAATCTCAAGCGTGATGGTCTGAAACGCATGGCCTTGCATGCCTGGCGAATGGCATTCCAGCATCCGCTGACGGCGGAGCCGCTTGAATGTATTGCGCCGGTGCCTGAGGGATTCACGTCTTATATTGCTGCGGTCGACCGGCAAAAAGCACGAGAATTCACGGCCGAAAACATGAGTGATATTTTTGCGAAGGGTTTGAAAAACGAATGAAATATGAATTGATCGTTTTTGATTGGGATGGCACGCTGCTTGATTCGGCTGGCGCCATTGTTCAGGCCATTCAGGCGGCCTGCCGCGACCTTGAATTACCGGTTCCCGATGATGCGCGGGCACGTCATGTGATTGGTCTGGGCTTGATTGATGCGATGCGTCACGCGGTGCCGAATTTGGCGCCTGAGCGCTATCCAATCGTTGCTGACCGCTACCGCTTTCACTATCTGGCCGGCGATCATCAACTTACTTTGTTTGCCGGTGTTCGTGAAATGCTGACTCGTCTACAGGCTGCCGGGCACATTTTGACCGTGGCTACCGGTAAAAGTCGCCATGGTCTTGATCGGGCGCTGGATCATTCCGGATTGCGCCCGTTTTTTCAGGCAACACGCTGTGCCGACGAGTGTCATTCCAAGCCACATCCGCAAATGCTCGAGGAGTTGATGGCGGAATTTGGCGTCGCCGCCATGTCGACCGTCATGATCGGTGATACTTCGCATGATCTTCTCATGGCCCGCAATGCCGGTGTTGATAGCCTGGGTGTGACCTATGGCGCTCACCCGCACGAGCATCTCCTGGAGTGCCAGCCATTAACCTGTTTGCATGATGTGCCGGAACTTGACCAGTGGTTGCATCGCTTCGCCTGATCTGTGCCAGTAATGAATTGGTCGATGCGGGGCCGGGTTGTCGCTTCAATATTGCCCGTTATGGTCGTGATGTGCCGGCCTTCGCAATCCGTTTCAAAGGCCAGGTTTTTGGCTACCTGAACGAATGTGGTCACGTTCCGGCCCAACTGGATTGGCAGCCTGGGGCGTTCTTCGATGATTCCAAGCTATACTTGATTTGCTCGATTCATGGTGCACTTTATGCTCCGGAGACGGGAAGATGTCTCAGTGGGCGTTGTCAGGGAAAAGGTTTGAAACCTCTCAAGCTTTGCGAGATCGAATCAAAAGTATTTTTAGAGCAAGAGAGTAATGATGGATATACCTCAATCCCCCCCAAATGATTCCGCTTGGGAGCGGAAAACCCTCGAAAAGCTCGCCTTTTCAGCGTTGAGTGAGCAACGTGCGCGTCGGCGCTGGGGGATTTTTTTCAAATTTCTTGGCTTTGCTTATCTGCTCGTCGTGCTCGTTATGGTGGTTGATTGGAGTGCGGGCGTTGAGCACCAGGAGCGGCATACAGCTTTGATTAACCTGAATGGCGTTATTCAGGCCAAGGGTGAAGCCAATGGAGAAAACGTCGTTGCAGCACTGGGCGGTGCATTCGAAGAAAAAAATGCCGTGGGAATCATTTTGCGCATTAACAGCCCTGGCGGCAGCCCGGTTCAATCAGGCATTATTAACGATGAAATACGGCGTTTGCGGACTAAATTTCCTGAAAAACCACTCTATGTGGTGGTGGAAGATATTTGTGCATCCGGCGGTTACTACGTGGCCGTCGCTGGCGACAAAATCTATGTCAATAAAGCCAGCATCATTGGTTCGATCGGTGTTCTGATGGATGGCTTTGGCGTGACCGGTGCGATGGATAAGTTTGGTGTCGAGCGACGTTTGCTGACGGCGGGTGAGAACAAGGGTTTCCTTGATCCATTTTCACCTCAGGTGCCCGAACATAAGGCGCATGCTCAATTGTTGTTGAATGACATTCATCAACAATTTATCGATGTGGTAAAAGTCGGGCGCGGTGATCGTCTGAAGGAAACGCCGGAAATGTTCTCCGGATTGATGTGGACCGGGGCGCAAAGCATCCAGTTGGGTCTGGCTGACGATTTTGGTAGCGTTGATTCCGTAGCGCGTGATGTTATTAAGGCTGAGAAAGTTCTGGACTACTCGGTTCGGGAAAATATCGCCGAGCGTTTTGCCAAGCGTCTTGGCGCGGGCGCGGTCAACGGCTTTTGGCAGGGCTTTTCCGAAAGCGCGATGAACGCGACCTTACGCTGAAGATCAGGCAAGTAGCAGGAAGACGGTTGGACGTCGCTCGATATCGGGCGGCGTTTGTTTTTTCCACTGGGCAATTGTTCGGGTCAGCACTGATTCGCTTTTGAGCGTCAGGTCAGTAGCGACGGTGAGTCGAGTTGTGGGTTGGCAGGCCTGCAAAATGCCATCAAACATCGCCTTGTTGCGGTAAGGGGTTTCGATAAATAATTGCGTTTGTTGGCGCTTGCGTGACTCGCTTTCAAGATCGCGCAGCGATTTTGTGCGTTCAGCTTCCTTGGCTGGCAGGTAGCCCTGAAAAGCGAAGCGCTGGCCATTCAGTCCCGAAGCCATCAGTGCCAATAATAGTGAGGATGGACCGATCAACGGTACCACCCGGATGTTCTCTTGCTGTGCCAGGGCGACCAGATTGGCTCCCGGGTCGGCAACTGCCGGGCAGCCCGCCTCGGAAAGCAAGCCAATATCATGGCCATTGCGAAGAGGGGTGAGGAGCTGGTCAAGCGCGTCGGCTTTGGTGTGCTCGTTGAGTTCCTCAAGCTGCAATTCCTGCAAGGGTGTGTCTGTGCCCACCGCTTTTAAAAAAGCTCGTGCTGTCTTCGCTTGTTCCACGACAAAATAGGCCAATGGCTTCACGGTGGCCAGGACGTAGGCGGGCAGCGATTCCTGCGGCGCTGTTGGGCCAAGGGGTACGGGTATCAGAAAAAGAGTGCCGGTCATTAAAGAATCGCCACACCCTGATTGCGCAGCAGATCGCACAATACAATCAGCGGTAGTCCGACCAATGCATTCGGATCGTCGCCTTGCATACGGCTGAGCAAGGCGATGCCCAAACCTTCTGATTTGGCCGCACCTGCGCAGTTGTAAGCGGGTTCGCGCTGCAGATAGTTTTCAATTTCCTGGTCGGTTAGTTCACGGAAAGTCACTAGTGTCGTCACGCCGCGGGTTTCCGCATGTCCTGTGCGGGAATTTAAAAGGGAGAGCCCGGTGAAAAAATTTACAGTTTTTCCGGAGAGGGCGCGTAATTGCTCAACGGCGCGTTCGTGCGTGCCAGGTTTGCCATATATTTTGCCGTCGACCGTAGCAACCTGGTCGCTGCCAATAATAAGCGCCTCAGGGAAGCGCCCGGAAACGGCGCGTGCTTTGGCTTCCGAGAGCCGAAGTGCCATTGCTTCAGGGGTTTCGTCAGGCAGGCGGCTTTCGTCAGTTTGCGGGTTGGCGGTTTCAAAAGGCAGGCCTAGGCGGGCCAGCAATTCGCGGCGATATGGTGATGTGGAGGCGAGAATCAGTGTTTTTGGCATAAAGGCTTTGTAACAACAAGCTATTGCATCGAGTTCTCGAAGCAGTACTTTGTTTTGACTTGGAAAGCCAAAAATAATATCATCTCGCGTTTGAGTCGAAACAGTTCAAGAGTGAAAAGAATTTCAGACGCTTTTTTGTTTGCCAAGGAAGGCCGTGTTCTCGAGGGGACGCTGGCAATTTCTGATTTGGAACGCCTGCATGATTTGCTGGTTGAGGTGTCGGGAGACGTCAGTTTCCGCCTTCAGGGTTTCAAGAGCGAGCATGGGGAGTTGATGTTGCATCTGGAGGTGGGTGGGCTACTGTCGCTGGCTTGCCAACGTTGCCTGAAAGCCATCCCTTTTGACCTTGATGTCGATAGTCTGCTGGAACTTATTCCTGAAGGCGCCGACATGTCGCAAGACGAACTGGAAGACGACACCCGAGATTTTCTGCCGGTGGCAGGCGAACTGAATGTGGCCGAATTGGTGGAGGATGAAATCCTCCTGGCTCTTCCTGTCGCGCCGCGGCACGAAAAATGTGGTTTGCCTGGTGCAGCCGATGCTGGTGAGCGGATCAATCCGTTTGCAGCGCTGGCTGGGCTTAAAGGCAAGCCGAACTGATTTTTTTGGAGTATTAACATGGCC
>JAUYQT010000564.1 GCA_030697085.1 Azonexus sp.
TGCCTGAACTGATCCCCTATCTGGCCTTCATCCTGTTCAAGATTCCCCTGCCGCTGACCATCATCCAGATTCTGGCGGTCGATCTCGGCACCGACATGCTGCCGGCGCTGGCCCTGGGTGCCGAGCGGCCCGATCCCGAACTGATGCGCCAGCCGCCACGGCCGCCCCACGAACGCCTGTTGTCCTGGCCGCTGCTGGCGCGGGCTTATCTCTGGCTGGGGTTGCTCGAAGCCGGCGTCGCGCTGTTTGCCTTCTTCTTTGTTTTGCAACTGGGTGGCTGGCAATATGGCGACCTGCCCGGCAAATTCGATCCCCTCTATCTCCAGGCAACCACCGCCTGCCTGGCCGCCATTGTCGTGGCGCAGATGGTTAACGTCTTCGTTTGTCGCCATCACCGGGAGGCAGCAGTTCGTTTTTCGTTGAGGCAAAACCCGCTGTTGCTGCTCGGCCTGGCGGTTGAACTCGGGCTGATCCTGCTCATCGTCTACACGCCGTTGGGCAACGGGGCATTTGCTACCCAGGCCTTTGACGCCGAGGTGTGGGCGTTGATTCTTGGCTTGGCCATCAGCTTCGGCGGACTGGAAGAGTTCCGCAAATATCTGGTTCGCCGTCGCTGGTGAAGCTCGGTTTTCGCTTTGCTGCGGTCAACCGCAATTTTGGCCGGAAATCGTTGCTCTTGGCTGCCAGCCTAACCATAATCCAGGCTCGATCAGCAAACTCCCCCCCCAAAGAAACTGCATGGAACATAACATTTCATTGATAACCACCATCGCCGCCGCTTTCGGCGTGGCGCTGATATTTGGTGTTATCGCCGAGCGACTGAAAGTGCCGGCGCTGGTCGGCTATCTGCTGGCCGGCATCATCATCGGTCCCGCCACTCCGGGCTTTGTCGCCGATGTCGATACCGCGGCGCAATTGTCCGAAATCGGCGTCATGCTGCTGATGTTCGGGGTCGGCCTGCATTTTTCACTGGAAGATCTGCTCTCGGTGAAGCGCATAGCCTTGCCCGGGGCGGTGGTTCAAATGACGCTGGCCACCGTGCTCGGCATGGGCTTGTCCTGGTGGTGGGGCTGGAGCCTCGGCGCAGCGCTGATATTCGGCTTGTCCCTGTCCTGCGCCAGCACCGTCGTGCTGCTCAAGGCGCTTGAAGCACGGGGCATTCTGGATACGATGAACGGCCGGATCGCCGTCGGCTGGCTGGTCGTCGAGGATCTGGCCACCGTGCTGGTCCTTGTGCTTTTGCCGCCGCTGGCCGGCGTGTTGGGCGGCAGCGCCCCTGACGACGGCACCGGGCCACTCTGGCGCACCATTGGAAAAACCCTGCTCGAAGTCTCGGCCTTCGTTGCCCTGATGTTGATTGTCGGCCGTCGCGCCTTGCCCTGGTTACTGTCACAGGTGGCCCGGACGGGGTCGCGGGAGTTGTTCACGCTGGCGGTCGTTGCCAGCGCCATCAGTATTGCTTACGGTTCGGCGCAACTATTCAGCGTCTCTTTCGCCCTCGGCGCTTTCTTCGCCGGCATGGTGATGCGGGAGTCGGAGTTCAGCCATCGTGCCGCCGAAGAATCTCTGCCTTTACGCGATGCCTTCTCGGTATTGTTCTTCGTTTCGGTCGGCATGCTGTTCGACCCGGCCGTTTTGCTTGAAAAACCGCTGCATGTGCTGGGCGTCGTCGCCATCATCATTATCGGCAAGTCGCTGGCGGCCATGGCGCTGGTTCTGGCACTGCGCTATCCGCTCAACACGGCGCTGACGGTGGCGGCGAGTCTGGCCCAGATCGGCGAGTTTTCCTTCATCCTGGCAGGCCTGGGCATGTCGCTCGGCCTGCTGCCGGCGGAAGGCATGAGCCTGGTGCTAGCTGGGGCACTGATTTCGATTGCGCTCAACCCCTTTGTTTTTACCGCCATCGGCCCGATCAAGGAGTGGGCACTCAAGCGCTCGGCACTGGCCCGCGATCTTGAACAACGCGCTGACCCTTATGCCGAATTGCCGATGAGCACCGAGCGCAAGTTCCTCGAAGGTCAGGTCGTGCTGGTGGGCTACGGCCGGGTCGGGCGGCGTATTGCTTTGGCCTTGAGTGAGCGGGGCATCCCCTATGTCGTTGCCGAACAGAACCGCGAACAGGTCGAGACGCTGCGTCAGCAAGGCGTCGCCGCCGTCTCGGGCGATGCCGTCGAGCCGTCGGTGCTGATCCAGGCCCACATTGCTCATGCCGCGATGCTGGTCATCGCCACACCGGACCCGATCAATGTCCGTCAGATCGCCGATATCGCCCGGACGCTGAACCCGACAATAGAAATCGTGCTGCGCACCGGCAGCGAAGACGAGTCACAACTGCTGCGCAAGGACGCAATTGGCACGGTTTTCTATGGCGAGGAAGAACTGGCCAAGGGAATGACGAATCACGTCTTGCAGCGCTTTGCCCCGCAGGTGGCTGAATCGGCCCCGGTGTGAGCTGATGCGACTGCGCAATCGCCGGCCCCAATCGACTCCTTGAGCCTACGCCGGACGAGCTGGAAAAAAGGGCTTCAACGCAGAAAAACAGATGCTCTCTGCGTTGAAAACGCCGGTCTTTAACCGTGGTCCTCCGGTTGAAATAACGGGGCGGTGATCGCCGAAGCGATTTATTCCGCGCTCTGTTCTGGCGGTTTGCCCGTTTGCCGCACCGTTCGGCGGGGCGGGGCGCCGAATGTGATGGAGTAAAAAATATCCAGCGCATTGTCGCTGCCGGCGCGGCCAATGACTGAAATCTGCCGGCTGAGACTCACCGTCAGCTTGACGATGCCCTCCGCTTTGCCGATCGATTGCTCATAGGAAAGTACAGCGTTTGAAGAAAGACGTTTGCCGACGCTGAGAATCTGGTTGCCGGTATTGGCGGTCGTATCGACCCTGCTGCCGGCAACGCGGCTGCCTGGCTGGCGGCCGCCGGCGCTGCCGATTTCACCCTGGCGAACGGCAAATTCGTCAATGCCGAACTGGCGTTTTAACGTCTGGATGAGATTGCCCGAATTGTTGCCGAGCAAGCCGCTTGCGGCGGAAAGCAACATCGTGGCATCACCGGCACCCATTTGTTCGGGGCCGTGACCGAGGACGAGCCAGGCGAGTTTTTCCGCATCCGGCAGGTTCGGGTCGGAGATTAGTTTGACCACCGGGCGTTGCGCTGTGCCGCTGATCTGGACGCCGGGCTCTACCGCCAGCCCCTGGCGGACGGCGATGACGTCGAGGCTGGGGTTGTCGAGCAGCCCCTGGAAAGTCAGGATGCCGCGCTTCAGGCTGAGTTGCTGGCCATAGGCGTCAAAGCGACCGTCGCGGGTGCGGATCGTGCCGGTGGCGCGCGGCAGGTCGCGGCCGCTGGCACGCAGACGGATGTCGCCAACCAGTTGGCTGGATAGCCCGGCGCCGTTAAATAAAAAGTTGCGGCCGAGGTCGGTGCTGATGTCGAGATCGAGTTTTGGCTGCAGTTTGCTCGGCAGCGCGTCGTCACCCGGGCGTTTGATCACCACGTCGTCGGAAAGCCGGGGGGCGCCGCTGGGGGCGAGCTGCCAGTAGCCGGCATCAACCGCCAGCTGGCCTTTGGCGCTTAGCGTCTCGTCTTGCCAGGTCAGTCGGCCAGCGCCGGAAAGCATGATCCACTGATCGGTCAGCTGAAAAGCGCCCAGGCGGTCGAGGCGGTAGTCGAGCCAGGCGTTGTCGCTGCTTGTGCTGCGGTCAACGCGCATTTCACCCGAAATTTCGAGTCGACCGGGGCGTTCAATCAGTTTTGCCAGCGCCGCCTGATCGCGTAAGCGCAAGGTCCGGGGCATGGCCTGAAACAGGCTGTCGAAGCTGAGTTGACGGATGCGTAGCAGGTTGTCGTCGAGGTCGATGGCGAGTTCGCCATTGGCCAGATTGAGGCCTTGATCGGCCAGGCGCAGAGCCAGTTTTTCTCCCCGGAAACGACCGCTGGAAACCGGCTGTGCCGGTGTGCCGGCGAGTTTTAGTTCGCCATTGAAACGGCCTTCGCTCTGCCATTGTTCACCGATCAGTTCGGCCAGCCAGGCGAGATCGGTAATGTCGGTTTTCAGCCTGCCCTGCCACGGCGCCTTGGGGTCGAGCGACCAGGCGCTCAGCATGCCGGCGTTGAGTTCTCCATTGACCCGGCCGATGCGGCTGCCTTTGGCGTCAAGGCTGGCGTGGAGCTGGCGAGTGCTGGCCTCGGCTTGCAAGGTGGCGACCCAGTCCAGCGGGTTTCCGGCCAGTTGCGCCGGGCCGAACGACCAGCCGTTGGCGGCGAATTGCAGCGCGGCCGGGGCGGTGAGCTGGAAGTTACGCGCTTTGTCGGGGCTGTTGAGGCGCGCTTCGAGTAATCGCCCCTGCCATTTTGGCTTGCCATCCGGGGCGCGATTCCACTGGTTCAGGCCGCCTTCGAGTGCCAGCGTCAATTGCGTCTGGCCGGCAAACTCGACGCTGCCGCGCAGCCGGTGCGCTTGGTTGCTGCCTTCGGCGCTCAGGCGTAGCGCCTTGGCCAGTGCCGGTTGCGCCGGGGTGCCGAGTTGGGCGATGTTGAGTTCAAGGCGTACCGGTGAATTGGCCTGGCCGGCGATGTCGGCGCTGAGTGTCAGGCCGCTGAGTTTTCCGATTTCGGGCAGGCCCAGTTTGGCCGCGTGCAGGCGGGCGGTCAGTTCAGGCTGGGCGACACTTCCGGCGAGCTCAAGCCGGCCGTTCAGGCCGCCGGTCAGGCCATAGGGCGAAAGCTGCGGCGCGTCGATGTCGATTTTTAACCGGTCACCCGGCTGGCCAAAAGCACCCTGAGCTTTCAGGTGGTTGGGGCCGCTGCTGAGTTGAATGTCGGCCTGCGGAATGCGCGGCCAATCGACGCTTAGTTGGCCGCGCCCGGCCAGCGGCTGGCCGGCTATCTGGCTGTCCTGCAAGGCAAAACTGGCGTTGATGATCGGCCGGGGGGCGAGCTTGCCCTGGGCGCTAAAGGTGGCATTGAGGCGCGCGGCGGGGAGCTGGGCGAATTGGCTGGGGTCGAAGCGACTGAGTGTGCCGGCGGCTTTGAAGGCCATGTCCTGATCGAGCGCCAGGTCGCCGCTGGCGTTCAGCCGTGCTGCGCCGGCACTGATTTCCAGCCGCGGTAGCGTTAGCCGCTGGCCGGCGTGGCTGGCTTCGGCGAGCAGGGTAAATCGGCTGTCTTTCAGGTTGAGCTTGAGGTCTTGCTGGTTGGTGCTGAGGCTGGCTGAAATTGGCCCGTTTAAGCGGGTTGACCGCAGCATTGAGTGAATTTTGCGGGCGTCGATGTGCCGGGCCCTGAGATCAAGTTGCAGCTGATCGTTGGCCCATTGCGCGTTGCCGATCAATTCGCCCGTGCCGTTCAGGGTCAGCTTTAAAGCGTTGAATTGGGCCGTATTGTCTTGCCAGGCAAGCTGTCCGGTCAGATTGTCCAGTGGCAGGCGCTGGCGGTCGAGTGGGCCGGGTTGGGCGTTGCGCAGGGTAAAACTACCGGCCACGCCGTCGGCCCGGGGGCCAAGATCGGCGTGCAGACTGAGGCGGGCCGTCGGCGCGCCGGCTTGCCAGGCGGCCGGATCGATGTTGTCCAGCGCGATGCGGGCCGTGCTGAAAAAAGCCGCTGCGAAGGGGGTGAGTTCGATCTGCGCCTGGCCTTCAATGCCCCGGCTGGCGGTGATGGCGAGCGCGATTTTGGCCAGCGGACCACGTGCTTCGAGGTCGAGTGTCAGCGGCTGCGTCTCAAGCTGGCCGAGGATCTGGGCGCTGGCGTCGAGCGCAAGCGGCGCCGTGCCATCCAGCGTTGCCTGACCGCGCAGCGTGGCGCCGCTGCTTTCGATCTGAAAGTCGCTCAGGCGATGCTGGCGACCATCGCTGATCAATTGGCCGGAGAGACGGTCAGCGGTGAAAACATTGCCATATTCAAGGCGGGAAATAGCCAGTTTTTCCAGGTTGACCGCAAGCGGCAGTTGTAGCGTTGCCGGTGCGATGGTGGGCTGGCTGCTCGGCAGGCTGATGATGTGCAGTTTGGCCAGATTCAATTCGGCAATCTGCAGGCGGCCGTGGAGCAGTGCGCCGGGCGACCAGTCGAGGTGAATTTGCTCGGCGTGCAGTTGTAGCTCCGGCGTTTGCCAACTCAGCTTGGCGATGTCGAGCTGGCCAAACAGACGGCCGCTGGCTTGTTCGATCTGCAGTCGTCCGGCACTCGCCTGGCGGAGCAGTTGCAGTGCAGTTTGCAGGCCGCTTTCGCTGGCCCCCAGCCAGATCGCAGCGGCGATCAGGCTGCTGAACAGGAGGGCGAGGGCGATCAGAGTGCGGCGCAGCATGTCAGAACGGAATGGCCAGAGAGAAATGCAACTGCAGTTCGCTCGTGCGCTGGCCGTAGGCGAGGTCTACGCCGATTGGCCCGGCCGGGCTGCGCCAGCGAGCGCCAAGGCCGTAGCCGATGGCGGCTTTCACGGTTTTTAGATCGTCGACCGCATCGCCGGCGTCGATAAAGGCGGCGATACCCCAGCTTTCATCCAGCCAGTGCGTTGCTTCGGCACTCAAAATGCCGAGATAGCGCCCGCCCACCGTGGCGTTGCCTTCCTTGATGCCGAGACTCTGGTAGGCATAACCGCGCACTGAACCGCTACCGCCCGCGCGGAAGAGGTAATCCTGCGGGATCTGCTGCCGCGAGTCGGCCAGCGTGTAGCCGACCTCGGCGCGCAGACTCAGCGTGTCGCTGCGGCCGAGCGGAATGTATTGCTGCCAGCGGCCATGCAGACGAACGAAATTCTGGTCGGAAAGGGCGCTCTTGGCGCCACCGCCGATCTGCGCCTGAAGAACAATGCCCTGGCGCGGGTCAAGCAGGCTGTCGACGCGGCGCCAGGTCCACATCACATTCGGCACCAGTGCCCGGCTGGTGCTTTCCTCGGCGCCTTGCGGTGTCCGTATTTCATTCTGCCAGTTGAGCGACAGGTGTTGCGTGACACTGCCGCGCTGCTGCACGCTTTGCGCGCCAAAGGCATAACGCTCGGTTTTCAGGCCTTGGATGTCGGTGTTTCCCAGCATCAGCCCGAGGCTGTTGCGGCGGTGTCGGGCATCGGGCGGCAGGAAAATGTCGCCATAAACGGTCTGTTTTTTTTGTTCCAGACGCAGGCCGCTATCCAGCGCCCAGGCCTGATTGAAGAGATTTGGCGTGTGGTAATTGAACTCGACGCGAGCCCCGGTGTTGGAGCTGACGCCCGCGCCGAAGGCCAGGCGGTGCAATGCCCGCTCACGCACAATCAGCCGGAGCGGCACGCTCACGCTGCCATCGGGATGGCTGACCGTCTCGCCCTCAAGGTCAAGCCCGCCTTGCACCGAGGCAAAATAGGGCGTCGCCTGCAGGTTGGCGAGCAGCACATTGAGCTTCTCTTCGTTATAAGGGTCGCCGGGGTTGACGGCGCGGTTGTAACGCTCGATCAGCGCGGGTGAATAACGCTGCAGGCCATCAATTTCGAGCGCTCCAAAACGGTAGCGCGGGCCACTGTCATAGTGGACAGTCAGTTTGGCACGATGCGTTTCAGTATCGATTTCTGCCCGGCTATCGAGCAGGCGGGCGGCGCTATGCTCGCTTCGTAGCAGTTCGCCCAGCACTTGCTGCTTGGCGTTATTCCAGTCTTCCTGGCGGAAAGGCTGGCCAACCGACAGCCCCCAGCTGGCGACCAGGGCATCGTGTTTTTTTGCCTCAATTGGGCCGTCGACCGCAAGATCGACACTGGCAATCGTGGTGCGTGGGCCGGGGTCAATTTTTACCCGACGCTCATCGTCAGCGCCGGAAAATTCGAATTTTGGTGAGAAGTAACCCTCAGTGGCGAGAATTTCCCCCAGTAAGGCCTCGATCTTGCGCGGGTTGCCCGGCTCCGCCGGAAGGTGAGGGCGGAGTAATGCGGCAATATTTTTCGGGGCGTCCACGCTCAGCCCGTCAGCCAGCAGTGGGCTGGAAAGGGCCCATAAAAGTAGTGTCAGGCGGCGGAGCATGGGGGCGGGCGGGGGCACGAATGAATTTTAGCCGGCCGGGTCAATGCTGGCAGGCTGGCGAGGCGGCAAAATAAAGCTGCGCGGTTGTTGGCGAAAGCGGCGGCCGATGGCGTTGAAGAGCGGCCCCCAATGTGCAAAAGCAATGTTGCGGGCGCCCAGCGCGGTACGGAGCGCCAGCGCAAAACTGACCGCCAGATTGGTCAGGCCGATCAGCGCCACGCCGAGCGCAGCCCAGAGAAGCGCGTTGAGTGGCAGCACAAACTGGAAGCCGATCAGTGCATAGCCCAGATTGGCCGACGAAAAAGCAATGTGGCGGATGTCGAGCGGCAGGCCGAGGATCGTGCCGATGACGCCGGTCGAGCCGAGCATGCAGCCAAAAAGAAAATTACCCATGATGCCGCCCAGATGCTCCTGGATATAGAGGCCAAAATTTCTCGCCCGTTCCTCACCCAGCAGTTTGCGTAGCCAGTGCAGGCGGGCCAGGCGTGGCCCGACGTTGGCATAGGCGGCGCGGTTATCGAAATAGCCGGTAATCAGACCGGAAAGAAAGAGAAAAAATCCCGCGATGGCGGCATGCGGAATAGCCCAGCTGATCGGGTCGAGATCGGCCAGCAGTTGGGCGCCCTTGTCGAGGCTGATGATCGGCGTGCCGGCCAGGTAGCTCAGGCTGAAGCCGATGGCGATGGCGATCGGCAGCGCGACCATGACATTGCCGGTGATGGCCGCGAGCTGGCTGCGCGAAACGGCGGCGACGACATCAACCAGGCGCTCGACATCGGCGCTGCGTGTGGGCTTGAGGTCCCCGAGCAGGCCGGCTAGCGTTTGCGCCGTCATCGCCGGCTGCTTGGTGGCCACGGTCAGGCCGAGCAGGTAGATCAATACAAAGCCGAGGCCGTAAATCAGGCTGAACAGGAAGGCTTCAATAAAAAGCGGCGCCTGCAGTGCGGCGGTCGAAATTTTGAGCAGCGCCATGACGCCAATCAGCACACCGGCACCGGCGGCGGAGCGCCACATCCGGTGATAATCGCTTTTTGTCTCGCAGATGTAACGCTCGCCCGAGCGCGCCGCATTTTCAGTAACGCGCACGGCGAGCAGATGGGAGAGCTGGCTCATGTAATTGCGCAGGCTATTGCGCCGGTTTTCAGCGGCAAAGGCGGCTCGTGCAAACTCGGCCCAGGCGGTAATGGCCTCAGTTCTTGCGGTCGACTGCAAACTGGCCAGCAAAATGAACACTAGTTCCTGCAGGCGCGCGATGCTCTGCTCGCTACGCGTCAAAATATAGGAAAGATGCAGGCTGGTACCCACCGTCATGGCTCGTTTGCGTATGCGCTGCAAGGTCTCGCGGCATTGCTCGGCAATCACCTGTAACTGGCGGCCGTCATCCGCCGCGGCGAGTTCAGCATCGTTGAGCGCAACGCGGAAGGCGTGAGTGAAGAGCGTTGCTTCGGCGGAAAGCGCGATAAAGCGCGGCGTGTGATCGTCAAAATCGGGTGAAATCCGCATTAGTTCACCTTCCACCCCCAGGCCGCTAACGCGGTGAGCGAGCAGAACGACGGCATCGAGCATCTGCTCCTGAATACTGCGCCAGTCGATATTGCGCAACTCCTCCGCCGGGGCAACCAGCGCCCAGAAACGTTGCGTGTATTCAGGGGGAATTTGCTCCAGCCACTGCCAGTCATCGGACCGGTCGTAAATGACATGCAGGCAGTCTTTCAATCGCCGCTCATCAGGCACCTCGGGCAGCAGGCGATTGCTGAGAATGCGCCACCACTCAGAGAAAAACCCCGTGCCGGGCAGCATGCCGCTATCGGTAAAAAAGGTCACCAGACGCCGGCTGGCAATGAAATGCACCAGGTGGGTGCGGAAGGCGGCGGCGAGTTTGGCATCGCTTTCCAGGTGCTGGAGCATCGCCGCGTAGCGCTCGACAAAGCCCGGTTCAGTGGCCGATTTGGGGCGCAAATACGCAACCAGCCGGCGTGTCAGCTCCAGTGAATCGGCATTTGGGTCGTGGTAAGCGGCAAGCGTAGCGGCCAGTTGGTCGCCCAAGGGGGCCGGCTTGCCGAGTAGCCAGCGGAGAAATTTGTTATTTTGAGTCATTCGGTTCTGTGGGGTAATGCGCTGTTATCGGTGGCTATATTAGTTGAGAGACACCGAAAAATTGGATTTGAATGACGCTGGCCGGCGCTCAAGTCGAGTAATTTCTATTAAAATCGCGCCCGCTCAAACTACAATACCCTGTCTTAAATTTTCCCCAGGAATTTTCCATTATGAATATCATTAAATCCTCATTGGTTCTGGCACTGGTTGCCGGTATCGGCTTCGGCGCCAGCATTGCCCAGGCGCAAGAACGTGTTTACCTGATCGACCAACGCGACGTCGTGGCCAAGAGCGGCACCGGCCTGTGCTGGCGCACGGGCTACTGGACCCCGGCCGCTGCTGC
>JAUYQT010000587.1 GCA_030697085.1 Azonexus sp.
GCCCCATGAACTCATCAAGCCCCAATAAGAAGCCCGAGATGACGCTGGAGCAACGCCGCTCGGAAGCCGCCTGGCGTTTTGCACAAGCCGGTGTCACCAATAGTCCTCAATACAAAGACCTCGCCAAAGCAGCACCGGCCCTGATCATGAACAACGGCCTGATGCAAACGCTGGCCTTTTACGCAGACAAAAACAAAGATCACCACAAGGATCTCGCCAGCCATCTGCGCCGCTGGATCATGTTGCGGGCCGGCGGAACCGACAAAGACCCCGGTTTTCAGAATTTCATGGAAATGATGCTGAACGCCAACTCAAGCCAATATCGCCAAGCCACCGAAGAAGCCTTGTTGCTTCTGCGCTGGATTCGTCAATTTGCTGCCGCTTTAGAGGGTTGACCGTGACAGCCGCCCTCCCCGCCTATCTCAAGGATTTCAGCGACGCCGCCCCCGGTCATCACTTCGGCCTCTACTACGCTGGCTGGAATAACGACTTCACCAAGCCCAAATCCGGCACCAACGACGTCTTGCGCAGCAGCGTATGCAAGTTACCCAAACATTCCCGCGACCTGCTCACCGCTTTAGCAGAACGCCAAACCGCCGCCGCTGAATCCCTGGCCGAGCAAATTTTCTCCTACCCCGCCATCGCCTCATCGCCCTTCGCCACCGGCCTCGGCAACGAGCACCCGTTGGAAAACGGCTTTTCCTTCCTCACCCCTTACGGCCTGCCCTACCTGCCCGGCTCCGGCGTCAAAGGGGTGATCCGTAAAGCCGCCGAAGAATTGATGAGCGGCGAATGGGGAGATCAGGGAGCAACAAAAGGCTGGAACGAAGAAAGCATTCGCGCTTTTTTTGGCCCGGGCGAAGAAGATTTTGAACGCGATCGAGACACACCTGCCCTGCAGGGAGCCTTGCGTTTCTGGGACGTACTCCCCACACCACCCGCCGCCATCAAAAACGACAAAGCATTGCTCACCGTTGAAATCATGACCCCACATCTGGGCGAGTATTACAAAGGCAACGCCACCCCCAACACCAGCCTGACGCCCACGCCGCTAAATTTCCTCGCCGTTGCCGCCGACGCCGGCTTCACCTTCCATGTCGAATGCAACCCCGCTCGCCTCAGCGCTGAACAACAAAAAAACTGGCAAGCGCTGATTGAAGCCGCCTTCAGCCATGCCGGCAAATGGTTAGGCTTTGGTGCCAAAACCGCCGTGGGCTATGGGCGAATGAACCTTGATCCCAAGGTTGCAACACAACGCGAAAGCAACAAAATCGCTGAAAGCAATCGCCAACTAGCCGAGGCTGAACAAAACCGCATTGCCACTCTCCCGCCTGAACAGCGACTGCTCGCCGATCTCGACCATCTTCTCAACAAGCTCCCGAATGATCCGCGAAATGGCAAACCCATTCCGCAACTCACCAGTATTGGCACATGGAACGAACTGCTGAGTATGCTCGAAGCCGCTAACCACTCAGTTAGCAGCCTGGACAAAGCAATCCGTGAAAACCTCGCCAGCGATGTAAAAAAGCGTTTATCCGCTTATTTCAAAGTAGAAGGCAAAGCAGAAAAAGTAATGAAGGGTCATCTAGCCGCACTCAGAGGCGGATGAAAGATGACCCGCTCAAAAAAATCCGTTGCTTCAACCAAAGGGATTGGCGAAGATAATATTCAGGAGGAGCCCAATCATGACCCAGCAACAACGCCAACAACTCGATCAACGCCTGAAGACTTGGCGCGAGCAGCACCCGGATACAGCCAGCCTGAGGACAGCATATCGTCAGCAAATTCTCAGTCTAACGCTCAACTCAATGGCGCTGGAATGCGAGCCGGTAGAGGCAACTCGCCTGCAACACCTTCTGGCTCAACCCGCCCGCTAGACGCCACCCGCGAACTCGACACCGCCCAGGGGGTTTTAACCTACAACGAAGTCTCGGAACATCTCGCGGTCAACATCGCCCATGTGTTGGAAAACATCCTCGACAATGCCCCGGAAAAAATTCAAATCACACCAGACTGGATAAGAGAAATTCACCGCCAGTTGGCCGGTGAATTTTTTCCTGACGGGGCCGGTCGCTTCCGAACTACCGAAGTGCAAGTCGGCACCCACCTGCCACCGCTACCCTATGATGTAGCAATCAACATCACCAATTACTGCCTTGATCTCGCCGTTCGTCTTGCCCATACAAGCGACGGAGAATCCATCGCTGCCCTTTTGGCCTGGGCCGACTGGCGCTTTCAGTGGATACACCCATTTAAAGACTTCAACGGTCGCGTCGGCCGTATCTTGCTTGTCGCCCTCTGCTTCAAGCTCAACCTGCCACCAGCCAATCCGGCCGCCGACGACGACAGCCGTAGCCGCTACTTCAACGCCCTGCGTGAAGCTGATCATGGCGATTTTTCAGCGCTGACTAACCTCTGGATGGAAAGACTGAGTTGATGAACACCGCCAGCGTTCTCCTACCATGACCACCTGGTTCATCACCCGTCACCCTGGCGCACGCCACTGGGCAGAAGCGCAAAAACTCGCCATCGACCGCTACTGCACGCACCTCGACCCCGCCGAAATCGCCGCGAGCGACACCGTCATCGGCTCACTCCCCGTGCATCTCGCCGCCGCCGTCTGCGCTGCCGGGGCGCGCTATATCAACCTCACCATCGATCTTCCCGCCCACGCCCGCGGCAAAGAACTCAGTCTTGAGCAACTCACGCAGTTCAACGCCCGGCTCGAAGCATTCCAGATCACATCCATTCAAGAGAACACCAACCCATGAGCACACTGATCACCTTTCTCGGCACAGGGCAGCAGGCTATTGGCGGCTACCGCAAAGCCAACTATCAGTTTCCTGATGGCAGCTGTCGAGAAACCAGGTATTTCGGTCTCGCCCTCGCTGAATTCAGCGGTGTCCAAACAACCCGCATACTCGGCACTTCCGGCAGCATGTGGGATGCGTTGACCCTCGAAAAAGGCGACACCAATGGCAATGAAGCGCTCTGGGAACAACTTGCCAAAGCCGTCAGCCAAAATACCGTCACCCAAACCCTGCTCGATGCCGTAGCTTCAATGCTCAACCAAAGCACTACCCAGCGCTTTGAACTACGTCTGATCCCCTACGGCTTCACCGAAGAAGAGCAAGTCGACATTTTGCGCGCCTTGACCGAAGGACTTGAACCTGGCGGCAGCATTATCCTCGACGTCACCCATGGCCTGCGTCATCTGCCCATGCTCGGCCTACTCTCCATTTTTTACCTGCGTGCCGCGACCAATAACAATATTGACGCCATCTATTACGGCGCTTTTGAACAAACCCGAGACAACATAACCCCCGCCCTGCGCCTCGACGGCCTGCTAAAAATCTATGATTGGATACGCGCCCTTGAAAGCTTCAATAAAGACGGCGATTACGGCATCTTTAAAGATCTTTTCATCAAAGAAAATCTACCCGGCGAGCAACTCGCCGAAGCCGCCTTTCTAGAACGCATCGCCAACGCCTCACTCAGCAGCCAAAAACTTACCAGCACCCTGCAAAAAATTGACCTCGCCAAAGACACGAGCCCGGCAGCAAAGCTGTTCCTGCCATTACTGATCAACAGAACCGAATGGCGTAATGGTGGCAGCCGTGCCGAACGCGAACGCCGCCTCGCCATCGATTACCTTAAACGCCACGACTACTTGCGCGCTGCACAGTTCGGTTACGAAGCCCTTGTGTCTGAAAACTCCTGGGGCGACCCAAACGACTTTGACGCCAGAGAAGCGTCAGATCGCCAGCTCTACGATGACGGCAAATCGAAATCATGGGAAATGCCAGGAAATTTCAGCACCCTCAAAAATCTGCGAAATGCACTGGCACATGGCGTCATGGATACAAATCGAAACGACAAACGCAGCCAATTCATTAAAAAACTAACCAGTAACGAAACAGCGCTCCAACACTGGCTCACCAAAACACTCGAAACCCGCTGACCATGCTCCCCCTCGCCCGCTACCGCCTGCACTGGCGCGCCACCACCCCGATCCATTTCCCCGATTACGCCGGATCCATGCTGCGCGGGGCGTTTGGCCACGCCCTGCGCCGCGTCAGCTGCATGACCCGGCAAAAGGAATGCACCGGCTGCCCGCTCCACAGCACCTGCCCCTACCCCGCCATCTTCGCCCCACCGCCGGTAGAACACGCCCTGCAACGCTTCACCCAAATCCCCGCTCCCTATCTCATTGAACCCCCAGCATGGGGTGAACGCAGCCTCGCCCCCGGCGGCGCCTTCAGCTTCAACCTTGTTCTTTGTGGCCGCGCCCTCAAAGAACTACCGCTCATCACCCTCGCCCTGCGCCAAGCCCTTCAGCGCGGCATCGGCCCGGGAGACGGCCAAGCCGAACTCATCGCCATTCACCAACAAACCGGCCAGCCAGGCAGCGCCAGCGATGAACTCCTCATCCACCAACCCACCGAGGGGCAGTTTGTTGCCCATAGCCACACCCTGCCAGCGCCAATAATTCAGGAATGCGAAGAAATTACCCTGCACTTCAGCACCCCGCTCCGCCTGCAAGAAAACGGCCATGCCCTGCCGCCCAATCGACTCACCCCCCGCGCGCTGCTCATGGCCCTCATCCGCCGCGGCAGCCTGATGGCTGAATTTCATGGAGCAAAACCACCTGGATGGAACTTCAGCGAACTCAATCAGCAAGCTGCTGCGGTCAACGACGAAAAAGACCTGAAATGGCAAGACTGGACAAGACGATCAGCCCGCCAACAACAAACCATGAAACTAGGCGGCGTCATTGGCCAATGGAAACTCAAAGGAAACCTCGCCCCATTCCTTCCGGCGCTCCACCTTGGCCAATGGCTGCATGTCGGCAAGGAAACCGTATTTGGCCTTGGGCGTTACCATTTTGAACACAACCCCGAGACGAATGCAATTTCCCCAGAACGCACCTTGCAAGCCATTGAAAGAATGGAGGTAAACGCACAGGTACGGTAATAACTCAGCCCTGAAAACAAAGG
>JAUYQT010000614.1 GCA_030697085.1 Azonexus sp.
GTAGAAGGGTTTGGTGATGAAGTCGTCCATGCCGGCGGCGAGACAGCGCGCCCGGTCCTCGGCGAAGGCATTGGCGGTCATCGCGACGATCGGTATCGTTGCCCAGCCGGGGAGCTGGCGGATTTGGCGGGTGGCCTCAACACCGTCCATTTCAGGCATTTGCATGTCCATCAGGACGATGGCGAATTTGTCTTGGCGGGCCAGCGTCAGCGCCTCGACTCCGTTTTCGGCCAGCGTGACATCAAGGCCAATGTCATCGAGCAGCAGCCTCGCCACTTCCTGATTGATCGGTTCGTCTTCGACGAGCAGCACGCGGCTGCCGCGATAGTCTTGGGCGAGAATGGCTTCTTCGTATCCCGCGTTGTCGGCAGCGGCAAGCGGGGCCGTTGCGCTGCCGGCAATCTTCAGCCAGGCAGTGAACCAGAAGTTGCTGCCGAAGCCGACCTGGCTGCTTGCCCCGGCATCGCCGCCCATTAGTTGGGCCAGCCGTTTCGTAATCGCCAGGCCAAGGCCGGTGCCGCCGTGGTCACGGGTATTCGATGTGTCGCCCTGCTCGAAAGCGGAGAACAGGCGGGGCAAGACATCGGCCGGAATGCCGACGCCGCTGTCCTCGACTTCAACGTGGAGCAGAACAAGACCATCCTGCTCCTCAAGTCGGCGGATGCGCAGCGTGATGGTGCCGGATTTGGTGAATTTGACCGCATTGCCGGCCAGATTGAGCAGCGCCTGGGTGAAACGGGTCGGGTCGCCCCTCACCTGATAGGGCAATGGATCGCAGTCGACTGCCAGCTGGAGACCCTTGCTGGCGGTGCGCTCGTGCAGCATGGAGACGACATTGGCGGTGATGCTGCGGACGTCGAAATCAGTTTCATCGAGAATCAACTTGTCGGCCTCGATCTTTGACAGGTCGAGGATGTCGCAGATTACGGCAAGCAGGTGTTGGGCGGCGCCATCGATTTTTTCCAGGTGCTCGGCCTGAGTAGGGTCGATCTGGCTGCGCTTCAGAATGTGGCCAAGACCGATGATGGCGTTGAGAGGGGTCCGGATCTCATGGCTCATGTTGGCCAGGAAGGCGCTCTTCGCTCGGTTCGCACTCTCCGCCACTT
Source organism: Azonexus sp. (assembly GCA_030697085.1). Taxonomy (GTDB): domain Bacteria; phylum Pseudomonadota; class Gammaproteobacteria; order Burkholderiales; family Rhodocyclaceae; genus Azonexus. The sequence continues at coordinate 1,107 of JAUYQT010000614.1, forward strand.
CGCGGGCGGCGACCCAGGCCTTCTCGGCCCGCTTGCGCTCGGTATTGTCGATGATGGTGGCGAGCCTGTGCAGGAAGCGGCCGTCATCGTCGTAGACCGCTCTGGCGTGTAGCAGAACGGGCAGCAGGCTGCCATTCTTGCGGACCAAATCGTACTCCAGTCCGCTCAGTTCGCCGGTCTTGATGAGTTGCTGGAAATCTTCCTGAAAAGCTGGGCGGCTAGCCGGGGCCATCAAGTCAATGGCCTTGATGCGGCCGATGACTTCTTCCCGCGTGTAGCCGAGCCAGCCGAGTTCGGTATCGTTGACATTGATGAAAACGCCATCGGCATTAAGCGAGTGATAGCCGCAAGGGGCCTGGTTGTAGAGATCGGAGAGCTGGGTCGTGCGCCGGGTGACCAGGGTTTCCAGCTTTTCTTGATACTCCTTCAGTTCGGCATCAAGGCGTTGGCGCTCGGTGATGTCGGAAACCGAAGCGAGGAAAAAATGCTCGCCATTCACGGTCATGCCGTTCAGGCTGATTTCGACGGGAAATTCGCTGCCATTTTGGCGTTGACCGTGGAGGTTGCGGAGCGCGGAGACTTGGCGCGTCAGTTCGGATCGCGGCAAAAAAGCATCGTGCTGCCCGCCATGGTCCACCCGGATAGCCTCGGGGATGAGTGCTTCAATGGCCTGGCCGATCAATTCTCCGGGCGTATAACCAAACATCTCTTCGAGCGCGGGGTTGGCGAGGGCGATCTGCCCCTGGCTATTGACCACCAGCAATCCTTCCAGGCTGGCTTCCCAGACCTGCTGGAAGCGGACTTCGCTGCTTTGTTGCGCCAGTTCAGCCCGGTGCAGATCGGAAATGTCGGCAAAGGTCAGCACGGCGCCGACGTTTTTCCCCAGTTCGTTGCGATAGGGGTCGAGTTGCATCAGGTAATGAAACTCTCCCTGGCGAACCTGTTCGACCAGGGAATTGCCGGTGGCGACCACTTCGCTGACCTGTTGGCGCAAGCGGGGAAGCTGCAGGTGGCAGGGGATACCGTAGAGAAACTGTCCGATATCGTTGGCGACCAGGCCGAAGATGCGTGTGGCCAGCGCGTTGTAGCGGGTGATGCGGCCTTCGTGGTCGACCACGACGAGGCTGGTGCGGATCGAGTTCTGGACATTGCTCAGCGTGGTGGTGAGCTGGAGCGCTTCCAGCGACTTGACGCGCAACTCGTCGTTCAGGGTAGTCAACTCCTCGTTGGAAGACTGGAGTTCTTCGTTGGAGGATTGCAGTTCTTCACTCGATGACTGGACTTCCTCATTCAGGGACTGCAATTCCTCATTCGACGCTTCCAGTTCCTCAATGACGGCCTGCAGATGTTCGCGGCTGTCGGCGAGTTCCTGGCGGAGGCGGATGATCTCCTCGAAGTGGTGGTCATCCGGCGTGGCGGCGGCGCTCTCCGGCGATCTTTCGGCTGTCCGGATTTCCTCAAAGCTGATCAGGAAGGCAGATTCGTCCAGAGCACTCGGGTGAACAATCCGCCGCAGGACCGGTCGGATCCGCAGTTCCTCGCCATCAATCTCAACATTGACGCCGCTGCCTTGCAGATTGTCGAGATTTTCCTGAATCAGCCGGTAGCAGAGAGCTTTGAGTTCGCTGCGCAGTTTCGGCAGGCAGAGGGAAAAGACCGAAAAATCGGCATGGTCGCCGGGCAGGGCGAAATAGCGCTGGGAGTGGCCAAAGAAGTGCAGGGGCTCGAAGTTGGCATTGACCAGGACACCGGGTGGGCCGTACTCGCGGGCGATGGTGTTCAGGGTTGCATCGACCAGCGATTGGCGTTGCGGTGTCACGGTCGTCGATGGCAGCAGCGGCCGGCTGATCGGGTGGAGGGCGCCGAAGCGAGCGTAGCGGGCCGGGTGGGTCGCCGTCCCGTTGCGCCGACGATACAGTTTTTGGTTGGCATCAACGGGTTCGAAAAGGCGCGAATTGAAACCGGCGGCCTCGGATTTGCCGAGCAGCAGCAGGCCGTCGGGATTGAGCCCGTAGTGGAAGGTGCTGATCAGGTCGGCTTGTTGCTCGGGTTTGAAATAGATCAGCAGATTGCGGCAGCTCACCAGATCCATCTTGATGAATGGCGGGTGGGCGATAACGTCATGCAGGGAAAAGATACAGAGTTCGCGAATCGCTTTGCCGATGCGCCAGCCACTGCCTTCCGGGGTGAACCAGCGTTGGCGGCGCGACACGTCAAGCGCGGCCAGGGCGGCTGTCGAGTAGATGCCGGCGCGGGCGAAATCGAGGGCGCTTTGGTCAATATCGGTGGCAAAGATACGCACGTCGAATTTGCCCAGGCGCTCACCCAGTGCTTCGGCGAGCAGGATGCCGATCGAGTAGGCTTCTTCGCCGGTGGCGCAGGCCGGTATCCAGACCCGAATGGAATCGCCGGCCTGTTTGCCGGCGATCAGCTTGCGCAGTGATTTTTCCAGGGCTTCAAAGACGTCGGGGTCACGGAAGAAGGAAGAGACGGAGATCAGGAACGAGTGCTGCAACGGATGCAGCTCTTCGGGATGGTCGCGCAGATGGCATAAATACTGTTCCAGAGAGTTCATGCCCAGCGCCCGGTAACGCCTGATGGTCTGTCGGCGCAGGGTGTTTTCCTTGTATTGCGTCAGGTCGAGGCCGGTCGCCTTGACGACGAGATGGAAAATCTCGCCGAAAGCCTGGGTGGAAGCATCGATGGCGGCTGGTTCAAGGGCTTCCTGAAGGCGGTCGAGGTGGTTGAGCCAGTCGGTGATTTCGTCGCTGTTGCCGATCAGGTCGGCAAACCCACCCTTGATGGCCGCTTGCGGCATACCCGGCTGCAGGGCTTCTTCAGGGTCTTGAATGATCACGGTGCCATTGGCGGCATTGACTGCCTCGGCACCCGCTGTTCCGTCGTGTCCCGAGCCGGAAAGAATGACGACCACGGCATTTTCGCCCTGCGCTTCGGCCAAGGAGCGGAACAAGCGGTCGATCGAGGGGGCAATGGTGCTTGATGAATCGGTTGGCGTCAGGATTAGCTGGCCATTGGCCAACTCAATGTCGTGTCCGGGCGGGCAGACGTAGACGTGGTCCGCAAGCAGGCGCTCGTCCTGGCTGGCGGCAACGACTGTCAGCTTACTCTTGGCGGCCAGCAGTTCGGTCAGGCTGCTTGGATGAACCGGCGAGAGGTGGTGGGCAACCACGTAGGCCGTGTCGCCGTGGCGCTCCAGTCCGTTGATGATCGGGCGGAGAGCCTGGAGGCCACCGGCCGAGGCGCCGAAGGCGACAACGCGGAGTTCTTTTGCTTCATTGCTGTTTGCGGTCAACGATCTTCTCCGAATAAATTGCGCAATCCGGTGCTTCTGGTCAAAAAATCATGGAACTTCGATCACGATGACATGTTTTAGCCGCCGTGGTTGAGGGAAGGATATTACCTGAGTGGCATTCGGCCTGCCGGACTTCGTACGCGAATTAGGAACAGCTACGAAATAACTTCCCTTTTTGCGCTTGCGCTTGCGTGTGGAGGTAAGCGGTAGGTCAGGTTAGCGCAGCGTAACCCGACATATGCCATGGCGGTCGCCCGAGTCGGGTTACGCTGCGCTAACTCGACCTACGCGGATTGAGTTGTCGAAAACAGGAAGTTATTTCGTACGCGTTCCTTAATGGTTCGTTGGCCAAGGCAGAATCATCCACTTCTGGATTCAAGCTCGCCGGAGTCTGATTGACGACCCATGTCATTGCCCATGAAATAAATCATCTGGCAAAGGGCGGGAACTGCCGGTCAAGTCCCCGCGATTCCATAGTCAATCGAGCGCGATCTCGCAGTTAGTCCAAAACTTCCAGTGTCAGGCCTTGCGGCACCTTCCAGGTCGATGATTGTTGCCGAAACGCTCAGCCAGGTGGAACACGTAACAGCAGATCGCTCATCCGGCATTTGGCGTCGTTGACCTACCCGGTGTCCATGCCGTCTTGCTAGCCTCCAACGCAGCCTCGGCGCAGCCCGCCTTGTTGCCGGCGTATTCCTTGAGCCGGTTGTAGAGCGTTTTCAGGCTCACCCCGAGCACGGCAGCGGTGCGTTCCTTGTGGTTGTTGAAGTGCTGCAAGGTGGCCAGGATCAATTGATACTCGGCCTCGGCCAGCGTCGTACCAAGGCGGAGGGTGATCGACCCGTTGCTGCCGGAAGGGGCAGGGCGGCTGGGGCCGGGGGGAGCCGGCGTATCGCTTGGCAACCATTCATCGGTAATGATTTCATCGGCGGCCATCAGGTAGGCGCGCTGCACCACGTTGCGCAACTCGCGGACATTGCCCGGCCAGCGATAGGTGGCCAGATGAGCCAGTGCCGTGGCGGAAAAGCGCTTGGCCTGGCCTTCGCGCTGGCCGATGTCGGCCAGGAACTGCTCGGCGAGCAGCACAATGTCGTCGACCCGCTCGCGCAACGGCGGCAGATTAATCGGGAAGACGTTGAGCCGGTAGAGCAGATCATCACGCAGGCGACCGGCCGCCACCGCTTCATGCGGCGGGCGATTGGTCGCGGCGAGGACGCGGACGTCGATCTCCTGGCTTTGCGTCGAACCGACCCGCATCAGCGTCCCGGTTTCGAGCACACGCAGCAGCTTGACCTGCAGTTCGAGCGGCATTTCGGTGACTTCGTCGAGAAACAGCGTGCCGCCGTGCGCCCGCTCAAAAAAGCCGACATGCTGGCGGTCGGCGCCGGTGAAGCTGCCTTTCTCGTGGCCGAAAATCTCGCTTTCGATCAGGTTGGGCGAAATGGCGCCGCAGTTCAGCGCCAGAAACGGCTGGCTACGGCGGCGGCTCAGCTCGTGCACGGTGCGCGCCACCATTTCCTTGCCGGTACCGCTTTCGCCGGTAAGGAAGACAGTCACCGCGGTCGTCGCAACGCGCGAAATCTGCTCATAAACGCGGCGCATCGCCAACGAACGCCCCGATAAATGCCCGAAGTGACCGCTGCGTTCCCATTCCTCGCGCAGCGTGGCCCGTTCGACTTTCAGCGCCGCCGGCCGCATGACGCGGGAGAGGATGCCCTGCAGCTGCTTCATGGTCACCGGCTTGATCAGGTAATCGGCGGCACCCAGGCGAAAGGCCTGGATCGAGGTTTCCAGACTGGCGTGACCGGTGATCAGCACGACTTCGGCATTTTCCAGCAACTTCGGATCGTCGAACAACGTCATGCCGCTACCATCCGGCAATTGCAGATCGAGCAGCACGACGTCTGGCGGGTGCAAGGCCAACTGCCGCCGGGCATCGCGCAGCGAATGGGCAACCACCACCGTGAAGTTTTCGGAGGCAATCAGCGCCGCCATCATCTCTGCCGAGTCGACATTGTCTTCAACGATCAGGACGTGGCTCATTCAGGCATCTCCCTTGCTGCGTAGTATTTGGTTATTTCTGCGCCGGCGGGAATCGATCCGGCTCAAAGAGCTGACTTCTCGCCGGCGTTGGGAATAGCTCCACCCGAGTTCACGATTAGTCGAAAATCATATAGCATATTGTTAATCAGCGAAACTAAATGAAATTTTGACGTCCGGCCAATATGAGCAACTGAGAGGGATGGCCCATGGAGAAAACCAAGCCAATCAAAACCAGTCAATAACAATAGGTTTGTCAGTCATCCTTCCGCCAATAGCCAAGCAAAAGTATTTGCTCAATACTTGGATGCAGTCCGTTTCATCCAGTCTCAACTATCTACTGCCACTGCGAAAACCGCCTTTACCGCCGTGCTGGCATAAGCATTTTCTGGATGACGAGGGGCGCCCTTCGACATAAAATAATTTCATGAACCTGATCAACCAGCTTCGCTTTGCCGTCAGCGACCGCATCAACGATGCAGAGGTCGGGCCTAAGCATGTCTGATTGAGTCTGTTGGGCGACTTCCAGAGAGACGTGAGCGATTTTCTCAAAGGCTCTGGCCGGGACGTTGATCCGGCAGAGGTTCTGATTTCAGTCGAGGATGGTTCCTTGGCTTTGGTGGCAACGGGGTTGCTGGCCGCCACGGCCTTGTGGTCTGACCTCGAACGCCTGCAATCTCCTGACTCGCTCAATCTGATTGATGGAAAGCGCGCTGCGGTGGTCGAGCGTTGGCAGGCAGCCGCCCGGCAAAACCCGCATCGAAAATACAGGATTGCTGATTCGGTTGCGCAAGTGAGCCTTACTGTGGATTCGACTTCCGATTTTCACAAGGTCGAGGAGGTTTGGGTTCAGGTTGAAAAATATGTGCATGGCCGGGTTGTGGATTGGGGCGGCAAGACCAGAGCCAATGTCCATCTTGAAGTTGAGGGTGGTGCAATCTTGGTGGTTGCTACCACGCAGGAAATGCTCGTCCAAGAAGAGCAAAACCGTTTGTATCGAACAGCCTTGTTGCACATTTCTGCCGAGGAAAATCTCTTGACGGGCGCCATACGCAATCCGCGCTTGCTGGCGTTTGAGGCACACGAGCCGGCTTACGATGAAAATGAGTTTCAGCAAATGGTCAAACGAGGAACCGCTGCTTGGTCAGAAGTGCCAAGTGCCGCCCAATGGCTTGAAGACTTGCGGGGTGGGGCTCAATGACCGCAGCTGTATTGCTGATACAAGTTTCCTGATTTCGCTTGTCAATCAGAGTCGCACCAATTACGGGGTCGCAGCACAGTATTACCGCATGATTTTGGAACAACAGGTGTCAATGTATTTTTCGGCCATTGTCGCGGCGGAGTTTGATGTTAAGCAGCCGATCACCGACCTCCCGCTGAAAAACTTTCGTTCGATTCCTTTCAATGTCCCGCATGCCAGAGAGGCCGCTCGCCTGTGGAATGTGCTGAGAAAACAAGATGACGGCGATACTCGCCATGTCGTGCGTGATGATGTGAATTTGATGCTTTTTAACCTGCAGAATTTTCCTTTTGAGCACGCCAGCAACTCGCGGTGTACGCTTGGCCAATGGCATAAAAGTACGGACTTCACGGTATTTTCGGGGTGGAACGCGTTCGCTAAACTCTTTTCTATGCTGTTCTACCCCCCTTGACTCCCTGCTTAGAAATGAGTGGGGATTTTTTTGTCTGTCGCATTGGCTTTACCGATGGGGACAAGCCGGGTGAACAACCAGGCAACTTTCATACAGGGCAGGTGTATTTTGACTATTGAGCTTATAGGGATCGTCGGCGGGATAACGGAAGTGTTGGTCATCTGGATTGCACTTCGTGACAAGGTGCCAAGCTGTGAGTAGCCCCGGGGAAATAGGGAGGGGGGTGTAACGAAATGAAGATAGTGCTGTTGGTTGCCGGTGCGCTTGGCTGTCACTACGCCGCGTTGGCTCGTGAAAACGCCGACCTGCAATGCGCACACGCCGCTGAAGGCCTGCACTGAGCCCAGCGCGGTACAAGGCGCCAGACTCGTACTCTGCTGCATCAAATCAACCGATACCGAAACTGTTGCCACCGAAATAGCACGCCAAAAGTTCAGTGAAATCGACCATCGAAAAGGCTACGTTATCGGGAAGGGAAAAACGCTGGGTATCCCGATGCCCGTCAATCGTGTAATACACCGCGTCGTCAAGCTGCTTGAATCCAGGTAAGCGTAGTCGCCGCACGACAACCAGCTTTGGCACAGCTTATGTAATTTCAGCAGGAGGCATATCTGCCATGATGGGTTTTCTTCGCAGCTACTTCTCAAGCGATCTGGCGATTGATCTGGGTACCGCCAACACGTTGATCTATGTTCGCGGCAGAGGCATTGTCCTCGACGAACCGTCCGTCGTGGCGGTGCGTACCGACGGTGGGCACGGCAGTAAAAAATCCGTGCTGGAGGTCGGTATCGCCGCAAAACAGATGCTTGGCCGAACGCCGGGCAACATCACTGCCATCCGGCCGATGAAAGACGGCGTGATTGCGGATTTCGCGGTGACCGAGCAGATGCTCAAGCATTTCATCAAGAAGGCGCACGCCGCGACGCTGCTCGGTCCGAGCCCACGCATCATCATCTGCGTGCCCGGTGGTGCGACGCAGGTTGAGCGGCGTGCGATCAGGGAATCGGCGATGGGGGCCGGGGCCAGCCAGGTGTATCTGATTGACGAACCCCTGGCGGCGGCCATCGGGGCCGGCTTGCCGGTGTCTGAACCGACCGGATCAATGGTGGTTGATATTGGTGGTGGCACCACCGACGTGGCGGTGATCGCCCTTGGCGGCATGGTCTATGCCGTGTCGGTACGGGTTGGTGGCGACAAGTTCGATGAGGCGATCCTGAATTACATCAGCCGCAACTACGGCATGCTGATCGGCGAAAACACGGCAGAAAAGATCAAGAAAACTATCGGCTCAGCCTTTCCCGGTCGAGATGTGCGGGAAATGGAAATCTCGGGCATCAACAAGTCGGAAGGCGTCCCGCGTCGCTTTACCGTTTCCAGCAACGAAATCCTCGAGGCGCTCGCCGAACCGGTGAACCAGATCGTCAGCGCGGTCAAAATCGCCCTCGAAAAAACACCGCCCGAACTGGGGGCCGACATCGCCGAGCGTGGCCTGGTGCTGACCGGTGGCGGCGCTTTGTTGCGTGATCTGGATCGATTGCTGATGGAAGAAACCGGCTTGCCAGTCATCGTTGCCGACGATCCATTGACCTGTGTCGTGCGTGGCACGGGCATGGCCCTGGAAAAAATTGACCGGCTGGGCAGCCTGTTTGCTCACGAATAGGCTCGGTTCATCAACGGCTCTAAATACTATTGCAACTGGCCGACCAGCCGCCGGCTGGCCGCTCGTGCCAAGCCGCTGCGGTCAACCTGATTTTTGGCGCAAATTCCAACGTTTGCCAGCCGCGCCGCTGCCGCCTCAAAGAATAAAGTGGGTATTGATGAAGCTCGATTTGTTGCCGAGCACGATGGCGTCGAGCAGTTTCTTCGAGGCCTCGGTCTGCTTGGCGGCGACCATGGTGCGGATCGAGAAGGCGCGCAGGGCGTCATGGACTGACAGCGTGCCTTCGGCCGAATCCTTGCGACCGACGAAGGGAAAGACATCGGGGCCGCGCTGGCACTGACAGTTGATATTGACCCGGCAAACCTGGTTGACTAGCGTATCGACCAGCGCCGCGATCTGCTCCGGATTGCTGCCGAAGATGCTGACCTGCTGGCCGTGATCGGAGGTGATGACGTAATCGAGGGCGGCTTCGATGGTCTCGAACGGCGTCACCGGAATGATCGGCCCGAATTGCTCCTCGCGGTAGAGCTTCATGCCGGGCAGCACCGGGTAAAGCACGGCGGGATAGAACAGCGTCTCGACCGTGATGCCGCCGCCGGGATTGATCACCTTGGCGCCCTTGGCCACGGCATCGGCAATGCATTCGTTCATGTAGGTGACCATCGCCATTTCGGGCAGCGGCGTCAGCACGACGCCCGGCTCCCACGGCATGCCGATCGCCAGCTTGCCGACTTCGGCGCAGAAGCGGCGGATGAACAGTTCGGCAATCGACTGGTGCACCAGAATCATCTTGATCGCCGTGCAGCGCTGGCCGTTGAAGGACAGCGTGCCGGTGATGCATTCGCGGACGGCCAGCTCGATGTCGGCATCGGGCATGACGATCGCCGCGTTTTTCGCCTCCAGGCCAAGCACGGCGCGCAGCCGGTTGGTCTTCGGGTGGGCCTTTTTCAACTGGTTGGCGACCGCGCTCGAACCAATCAGGGCGAGCACATTGACCTGGCCGGAAG
>JAUYQT010000660.1 GCA_030697085.1 Azonexus sp.
TGGTATCCTTCATCCGGGCTGACCTCTTGTGAATGGTGACTTTCGTTTCGCAACAAAAGCCTACCATCAGAAGGGTTCAGCCCACCCCAATTCCGAGCGTTATAGGCTTAACCGAGTGCCATTGGGGTCTGACCCCTTTGAATAAAAGGGGTCTGACCCCTTTGGACCCCTTTGCATTTTTCATTGGGGCGGGGTATCAACAGGGCTTGTAAGGATAGGCGTGCGTCGACGACTAATGGGAAGCACTTAGTCTCTCAACCGTCCACCAGCGGCAGAGCGGGGCCGCCAAGTTGCAACAAAGTGGTCGGCACCCGCAGCCATCGAAAGGTATCGCAATGCTCTCCCGTCGAACAATTCAAGGAATCATCTTGGCCATCTCCACCAGTTTTCTGATTGGCGCCGCTGCTGATGAAAAGTCCGCCAGCAAGCCCGCCCGACCGGCCACCGGCGACAGCATCGTCCTCGGCATGGGCTGCTTCTGGGGCGCCGAAAAACGCATGGCCGCCATTCCCGGCGTGCTCGATGTCGAAAGCGGCTACGCCAACGGCGAGGTCGCCGGCACTTACGAAGCCGTGCTCACCCAGGAGAAGGCGCTGCGCGCCGGCAAGGCGAGCCAGCGCAACCACGCCGAAGTGGTCAAGGTGACTTTCGATCCGGCCAAAGTCGGCCTGGAAAAAGTGCTGGCCCAGTTCTGGGAAAGCCACAACCCGACGCAGGGCGACCGCCAGGGCAACGACGTTGGCAGCAACTACCGTAGCGCTGTCTACATCCATAACGACGCCCAGCAGGCGCTGGCGCTGAAAACCCGCGACACCTACCAGGCGGCATTGACGGCGGCCGGCTACGGCAAGATCACCAGCGACATCGCGCCGCTGAAAAAATACTTCTCGGCCGAGGAATACCACCAGAACTACCTGCAAAAGAACCCGAACGGCTACTGCGGCCTGGGCGGCACCGGCGTCAAATACCCGCTGGCTGGAAGCGCTGCCACGCCGATGCCGGCGGCCGCCGTCAAGGCGCCGCGGCTCGACGCCAAGGCGCTCAACTTCGAGCGCCAGCTGATCGTTTTTGAAGCCGATGACTGCGCCTACTGCCGCAAGTTCAAGGCCGACGTGCTCGACCACTGGAAATCGCCGGTGGCTGTCGTCCGCACCCTGAACCCGGAGCCGCCGGCCGGCTGGACGCTGGACAAGGCGCTGTTCGCGACGCCGACCATGGTGCTGTTCGAAAAGGGCAAGGAAGTCTCGCGCTACACCGGCTACAGCGGGGAAACGACGCGCTTCTGGCAATGGCTGGGTTTCCACCTGCTGACACCGGCGCAACAGAAAATCGCCTTCGAGCAGGGCACCGAACGCCCCGGCACCGGCTCCAATCTCGACGAAAAGCGCCCCGGTACCTTCGTCGACCCAATCAGTGGCGTTGCGCTGTTTCGCAGCGACACCAAATTCGACAGCGGCACCGGCTGGCCCAGCTTCTTCAACCCGCTGCCCGGCTCGATCACGCTGCACGAAGATGTAAGCATGGGCATGAAGCGGGTCGAAGTGCGCAGCGCCAGTTCCGGCATCCATCTCGGCCATGTCTTCGACGACGGCCCGGCGCCGACCTACAAGCGCTACTGCATCAATGGCAACGTGTTGAAGTTCGTGCCGGATAAGCGGAAATAGCGCCGGAAAATGGAGCGGATGGGTGTGGTTGCTGCTGAGGGGCCGGCAACGGCGGGCGGATGGGGGCGAAGCACGCTCAAGCCCTGCGGTCGCCCCCCCCCGGTCGCGGCAGTTTTCTCCTGTCGCGCCGAGAATAATTCCGCAATTTGCGACTACCGGTGATCAGGATCGGCACCATCAATAACAGCAGCAGAATAAAAGGGGTCAGACCCCTTTGGACCCCTTTGCATTTTTCCGGAAGGCGGTATTGCGCTGGAAGCCTATCCGAACATCCGGCAGTGGATAGCGCGGATCAAGGCCTTGCCGGGGTTTATTCCGATGCCGGGGATCTGAGCTTAAAACGGACGCCGGCACGACATAGCGCGTTTCTTTTCCACCCGGATCTAAATGGCTTCGGGCAGGCGATTGCTATACTGTTGGCGTCAATTTTGGAGTTCACCATGCCGACCATCAGCATGTTTTACGGGATCATCATCTGCCTCTATTTTTATGATGATGAGCGGCACAAACTGCCGCATATTCATGCCAAATATCAGGGGCAGGAGGCTTCATTTTCCATTCTGGATGCAGCGGTTCTGAGTGGAGAAATTCCAATTTCCAAAACCCGCTTGGTCCAGGCGTGGATTGAAATTCATCGCGAATCGCTACTGGCTGACTGGGAGTTGGCAGTTAATGGTCAAGCGCCTTTCGCCATCGATCCTCTGCGCTAGGAGGGATCATGGAAGCTGTCATCCGTGTAAAACCGAGAGAAGATTTCTCGCTGGAACTCTGGTTCAGTACCGGCGACCACCGTTTGTTCGATGCCCGCCCCTATTTGAATCGCGGCATATTCACGCGCTTGCAGGATTTTTCATTATTCAACCAGGCCTTTGTGGGTTTGGATACCGTGTGTTGGCCGGGTGATCTGGACATCGCCCCCGAAACACTTTTTGATCGTTCGGTGCCAATAAACGAGGACGGTCACAACCGTTCTTGAGAACCGCAAACTTGCAAAGCCAAAAATGGCGCATTCACCGATGCGCCATTTTTTGCCTTTTTCCCGGTTCACCGTAAGGCCAGCCTTGCTTCTATGGCCCCGGCAATCCACGCATCCCCGCTAAAACAGCACCTGCTTAAAGCGCGCCTTCGAGAATGCGCCGACTGACTTCCGGCGTGATGTTTTGATGCTCGCCGAGTGCCTTCATGCCGTGGGCTTCGAGTTGGCTGACCAGCGTATCAATGCCTTCGCGGCCGATGCCGTAAGCCGACAAGCGGGTGGGTACGCCGAGGCTTTCGAAGAATTCGGCGGTTTGGCGGATGGCCGCATCGATACGTTTTGCTTCATCGCCTTCACGGATTTGCCAGACGCGTTCGGCATATTGCAGCAGTTTGGCGCGCTTGTCGGCCCGCTGCACATTGAGCAAGGACGGCAGGACGATGGCCAGCGTGCGGGCGTGGTCGATACCGTGTTGTGCGGTCAGTTCGTGGCCGATCATGTGGGTCGCCCAATCCTGAGGTACGCCAGCGCCGATCAGGCCATTCAAAGCCAGCGTGGCAACCCACATCAGGTTGGCCCGGTTCTCGTAGTTTTCCGGTTCGGCCAGCACTTTCGGGCCGATTTCGACCAGGGTTTGCAGCAAGCCTTCGGCAAAGCGGTCCTGAACCATGCCGCCCACCGGGTAAGTCAGGTATTGCTCAACGATGTGCACAAAGGCATCGACCACGCCGTTGGCGATTTGCTGCGGCGGCAGCGTGTAGGTTTTCGTCGGGTCGAGAATCGAGAATTGCGGGAAGACATGCGGATTCATGAACGCCAGCTTGGCCTTGGTTTCCTTGCGCGTGATGACCGAACCGTTGTTCATCTCCGAACCCGTGGCCGGCAAAGTGAGCACACTCGCCAGCGGCACGGCGCTTTCGATCTTTGCCCCGGCCGAAAGTATCGTCCACGGATCACCCACGAACGGCACGGCGGCGGCGACAAACTTGGTGCCGTCAATGACTGAACCACCGCCCACTGCCAGCAGAAAATCGAGTTTCTCGGTTCGGACCTGCTCGACAGCGCGCATCAGCGTTTCGTAAGTCGGGTTGGCTTCGATGCCGCCAAACTCCTGAACCAGCCGTTGGCCCAGCGCCGCTTTGACTTCATCCAGCGTGCCGTTTTTCTGGGCGCTGGCCCCGCCGTAGAGGATCAAAACACGCGCCTGAGCGGGGATCAGTTTGTTCAGTTTGGCAATGCTTTCAGTGCCAAAAACAATTTTCGTCGGGTTGTGGAAAGTGAAATTCAACATCGGGTTTCTCCGGTTAGGGCGGTGATTTAGTGCGCGGCCAAACAAGCGTCGAGCCTGAACGGGTTAGCGAGGAGTGAGGCGAGTGATCAGCAATTACCCTTCTTGGCCTGCCCTGGCGGGCAGAAGCCGCCGCCATCGCGGTGCCCTGAACCAGCGGGATCGACCACGACCGAGCCGCCGGGGGTATAGACGGCACAGCCACAGACGAGGGAGGCCGCGGCCAATAGCGAAAGAATGATTTTCATGTCGGCTTTCCTTGCAGTGAAATAACACGATCAATTCTACCCAGCACCCATCGCCCGGTCTGAGTCCTTCAGCACATTTGGCAAAGTAGGCGGCGGCTGTGCATTAACCATTTTTGAGCCAATAACCCGGTTGACCGCAGCAATCTGCCACCCCTTTCACGCAAAACGCTGTGCAGCGCTAGAAAGCCGTGGGGATGTCAAAATGGCGGGATGCCGAACCCGACACCAGCGATCATCCTGAGCACGCTCAACGCCAATTACATTC
>JAUYQT010000664.1 GCA_030697085.1 Azonexus sp.
AAGTCCGGCGCAGCGCCGAACATGGTGGCGGCAAGGCCTGGTTCATCGGCCTGCCCGGTAACCCGGTGTCGGCCATCGTCACCTTCATGATCATGGTGCGGCCTTTTGTGCTGCGCTTGCAGGGTGTTACCGACGTCACGCCGCGCGCCTTCAATCTGCGCGCCGATTTCGACTGGCCGCGGCCGGATGTGCGCGCCGAGTTTCTGCGCGCCCGGCTCAATGACGACGGCGGTGTCGAGCTTTACCCGAATCAGGGGGCCGGCGTTGTCACCTCCTTGTGTTGGGGCGATGGTCTGGTCTGCAACAAGCCGGGTCTGGCGATCAATCGGGGCGACACTGTTCGCTTCGTGCCTTTTGCCGAGCTGCTGTCATGAGCGTCAAAATTCTCTATTTCGCCAGCCTCAAGGAAGCCCTTGGCATGGGGAGCGAATCCGTCGAACTGCCGGTTGGCGTGACGACGGTGGGTGCGCTGCGCGACTGGCTGGTCACACAGGGCCGCGAAAAACTGGCCAGCGCCAAAAATCTGCGCTGCGCCGTCAATCAGGATATGGCCGGGCTCGATGCACCGGTCAGGGAAGGCGACGAAATCGCCTTCTTCCCGCCGGTTACCGGCGGTTAAACAGGAGATTTATGTCTATTCAATGGTTCCCTGGGCACATGACCCAGGCCCGCAAGAAAGCCGCCGAAACACTGGCGATGAGCGATGTCGTCGTCGAGGTGCTCGATGCCCGCCTGCCGCAGGCCAGCAGCAATCCGATGATTCACGAGTTGCGCCGGCATCGCCAGCGGCCGTGTCTGAAGTTGCTTAACAAGGCCGACATGGCTGATCCGGTCGCCACCAAGGCGTGGCTCGATTACTTTGCCCAGCAGCCGGGCGTCAAGGCCGTCGCCATCTCCTGCAAAAAAGCCAGTGATGTGGCGCGCATTCCGGCCCTGGCGCAACAACTCGCGCCGACGCGCTGCGATGCGGTCAAGCCCTTGCGCCTGCTGATCATGGGGATTCCCAACGTCGGCAAATCAACCTTGATGAATGCGCTGGTCAGGAAAAAAGTCGCCGCAGTGGGCGATCAGCCGGCCGTGACCAAGAGCCAGCAGCGGATCGACATCAGTTCGCGGCTGACTATTTACGACACGCCCGGCATGCTCTGGCCGAGGATCGAACATCCGATTGATGGTTTGATGATGGCGGCCAGCCACGCGGTCGGCGTCAATGCTTACATCGACGAAGAAGTCGCGACTTTCCTCACCGATTTCATCCTCGAACATTACCCGGCGCTTTTGACCGCGCGCTATGGTTTCTCGACGGAAGGCATGGATGGTGTGGCGGTGATCGCTGCCGTTGCCAAAAAACGCGGCTGCCTGTTGAAAAACCGGGGTGGCGAGCTTGATCTCGAAAAGGCAGCGACCATTTTGATCAACGATTACCGCTCCGGCG
Source organism: Azonexus sp. (assembly GCA_030697085.1). Lineage (GTDB taxonomy): Bacteria > Pseudomonadota > Gammaproteobacteria > Burkholderiales > Rhodocyclaceae > Azonexus. The sequence continues at coordinate 1,436 of JAUYQT010000664.1, forward strand.
CCTTGGGCCGGATCAGTATGGAAACCCCGGCCCTGCGTGAAACGCGTGCCAGGCAACTAGCTGAGGCTGCTGCGACCATAAATACAAATGCTGGCCCTGCGGTCGACCCCAAAAATGGTGAAAAATCGGATGAGCTTGAGTAGCCAAGGCGGCTGATCTTTGCCCTGTCCCCGAGATCGTCAGGGTACAGGGCAGGGAGTCCTTGCTTAAACGCGGAGCAGGGCGATTTTCAGCGGTGGCTGGCCGTCGTGGCTGGGGAAGTCTTCTTCCGGCGTGATCCATTCCAGTTCGCGAATCGTCCGGCCGGCCTTGGTCGCACAGCGTTGCAACTGATCGGCCCAGACTTCGCGGGTAATCTGCGCGGCGTTGTTGCAGCAAATCAAGGTGCCGCCCTCAACCGTGCACAGCAGAGCCAGCTTCATCAGTGCCGCGTAGTCGTTGATGATATCGACGACGCCAAACGGGCTTTTGGCATAACGCGGCGGGTCGAGGAAAACCAGATCAAAGGCGCGTTTTTCCAGCTTGGGGAAAACCGGCATGTGCTTGCCACGTACCATTTTCGGCTGACCAATGCCGGCCAGTTGGCGCATGGCGGCGAAAGCGTCGCTCTGGACAAAGCGCATGCGGATGGGCAGTTCGTTGAGACGGGCGTTTTCCTTGCCGATGCCGATATTCGATTCGGCAAAGTCGACATTGACCACATGCGCAGCGCCGGCGCTGGCGGCCACGACACCAATCCCACAGGTATAGGCAAACAGGTTGAGCACGGATTTGCCCGCCGCTTCCTGCCTGACGCGGCGACGGCCGGCGCGCATGTCGAGGAACAGCCAGGGGTCCTGACCGCCATGCCGTGCCTGGACGACGTAGCGCAGGCCCATTTCGTGGAATTCCCGCGGCTTGTGTGCTTCGACCAGCACTTCGGGCGGCAGCGGGTTGCTGATTCGCGAATTGGCGCGGCTGCGGTCGTTATAAACCGCGCTCAGGCCGGGCAGGGCGGCGGTGTAAAAGTTTTCGATCTCGCTACGGTCATGGCCGTCCAGCGTGTCGTGAAAAGTCTGGATCAGCAACAAGTCGCCATAACGGTCGACCGTCAGGCCGGCGCGGCCTTCGGTGCTACCGTTGAACAGGCGGTAGGCGTTGGTGTCTTCGGCGTGGAGTTGCTCGATCAGGGTCTGACGAGTCGTGAAGGCGGCCTGTAAAAGCGCAGTAAGGGAGGTTTCGATCATGCTGTTTTCCGGTGAGGAGGGAGCCATCTGTGCAGTAATTACCGCCGGAAAGCCAAGCCGCGCATTTTACCGGATGCTGCCCGTCGCGTCCGGTTTGTGCAGCGCGAGCCAGATACGCCAGTGACCGCAGGCGGAACGGGCGCGCCGTTCGCTATTGTCCCACCCGCCACCGACACACAGGCCGGCAACGGTTTCTGATTCCACCGCGACCTGCGCCGGCGTTTCACCCGGCTGGCGTTCGCCGCGCCAGCAGTCACAACTGGCGCAACGCTTGCGGTCGACGGCCTGAATCAGCAAGTTTTCGTGCTGCGGCAAGCGGCGATGCTTTGGGTGGCTGGGACGACGGCCCCGCCATCCTTGATCCAGCCCTTGATCCCGGACTTGACGTTGTAAACCGTGGCGTAGCCAGCTTGCTGCGAGAGAAACTGGCTGACCGCCTTGGTCCGGTTGCCGGTACGGCAGATAACGATGACCGGTTGATCAGGCTTGGCAATTGGCGAAAATTTGTTCAGCCAGGCCGGCGCGTCGACCTTGCCGCGTTCGTCAAAAAAGGTGAGCAGCTTGCTGTCGCTGACGATGCCGGTTTCCTCCCACTCCGATTGCAGGCGGATATCGACGACAGGTACCCCCTTTTTGATTAGCTTGTCGAGTTCGGCGCTATCAATGTCGATAATTTCGGCGTGGACGCCCAGGGTGGCGAGGGCAAGGCTGCAGGCAAGGATCAGATGGCGCATGGAGACCTCAAGGATTAGGAAAAGCTGATTATACGAATTCCGCTCAGGGAACCTGTTAATTAGTCTCTTCCCGATGATGAAGGTTCTGACTTGCCTTGAGTTTTCAGCCCTCGCTTGCGCCTGGTGCTTGAGCAGGTTTTTTTCTACTTCGCTCGGCATTATCCGGCGCTTCCTGATCAGCATTTTGCGGCGCAGCTTGTGTCGTATTTAACGCTGCCACAATCGCTATCTGGTTCCCACCGGCAGCCTTTGCTTGATCCAGGGCCTGATTGGCGCGGGTCAGGCACTGTCGGGGGTTACTGTCTGAAATCCAAATTTCGGCAATACCGATGCTGACCGTGATCGGCAGCAACTGATTGTGAGCGTTGATCGAGGTATCGGCCACTTTCTGGCGCAAACGCTTGGCAAAGATTTCCGCCGCCGCCTGATCGGTCTCCGGCAGCAAGATGGCAAACTTTTCGCCTTCGACCCGCGCCGCGATATCCACATCGCGCAGTTCATCGCGCAGCAAAGCGGAGAAAAGGCGGAGGACCGCATCACTGGCCAGCCGCCCAAGTACCGTGTTGATGGTGATGAAATGATCAAGTTGGATCAGCACCGTCGCATATTGACGGTCTGCACTGCGCCCCATGCGAGCCTGCGCCAGTTCAAGATGGGTCTGGAAATGCGCCTCGCTGGATAGCTCGGTCAGGAGGTCAATACGCGCCAGATTGCGCAACTCTGCGGCCATCGCATTCTGCGCCGTGACATCCTCAAAGGTGGCTAAAGCTGCATCCCTGCCGGCCCAGGCCACGGTGGTGACATGCAACCGGCAATCAATGATTTGCCCGGTTTTCTTGATCAGTCGAACTTCATAATTGGCTGGCAGCGGCTCGCCACGGCTGAAAATTTGCAGGGCTTCAATGACGCGCGGACGATCTCCTGCAAAGACCAGCGGCAGGAATGACTTGCCAAAGCACTCTTCGGATGAATAACCGATCAATTCACTGCTTTTCGGATTGATGTACTGCAGCACATCGTCCTGAATAACCACCACACTGAGCGGCAGTTCTTCAATGAACCCGCGGTAACGCTGCTCTGAACTCTCCAGAGCCTGTCGGGTATTGTGGCGCAGCGTGATGTCGCGGGCGAAACCAACGGTGCCGATCGGTTGATCGGCCAGTACCACCGGTGATTTATATATTTCAAACCAGCGCTGTCGCCCGTCCACCTCCCGTTGCTCCTCGGTGGTCATTTGTTCGCCGGAGCGCAGAACGGCCTGGTCTGCCGCGACGAAACTTTCCGCCTGCGTCGGGGCGACAAGATCGAAATCAGTTTTGCCCTCGAGTGATTTGGCGGATGGCCAGCCGAAATGTGCAGCAAAAGGCTCGTTGACCGCAACCAGGCGGCTTTCGGCATCCTTGAGCCAGACCATGAAGGGGAAATTGTCGAGCAGCGCCCGCTGGTATTGCTCGCGGGCATGGAGCGCTTTTTGCGCTTGCCGTTCGGCGGTCACATCAATCACCACCATCCGGCATTCGCTTTCTTCCTCGTTCGGGATTGCTTCAATTTTCACGGTGGCTTCAGAGCGCTGACTGGTCGCTGTCAGGGTAATTTCGCAAACGTTTTTTTGGTTGGCGTGAAGGACGGTGGCAAGAAATGACGTGAAGATGGTGCGGTCGGCCGGGACGACGCTGCTGACGAATTGGCGACGGCCTTTCTGGGAGCCCTTGACGCCAAGCAGGATGGCACCGGCCAGATTAAGGTCAACAATGACACCTCGCGGGTCGAGGGTGAAATAGCCTACCGGGGCGAAGTCGTAGATGTCGGCATAGCGGTCGCGCAGCGCATCGACTTCCTCGAAAGCGTGGCGCAACGCCTCGTTATGCATTTCCAGTTCGATCTGGTGGACCTGTAGTTCATGGACCAGTTGGGTATTGTCCCAAGGTGTTTTCGGTGCCTCCGGCGGGGCTTGCTGCCAGCGCGCCTCCGCCCGCTTGCGCACCGATTCGGGATTCGGGCGCGAGTAGCCGCCGATCCGGACTATTCCGGTCAACTGAAATAAACGGTCATATTCTGCTTTTACCACGGCATAGCATTCGCAGGCGCGGGCCTCCAGCCCTGGCCGGTCAACCACCTTGATCAGGCCGCGGCTGTACTGGATCAGCCCGGCCGCCTGCAATTTACCGGCTGCTTCAGTGACGGCTTCGCGGCGTACGCCGAGCATGCTGCCAATCAGCTCTTGCGTCAGGTGGATATGGTTATCGGGCAGGCGGTCCAGGCAGAGCAGTAAAAATCGGCATAATTGCTGGTCCACCGCGTGGTGGCGGTTACACACCACGCTCTGTGCCATTTGCGTCATCAAGGCTTGCGTGTAGAGCAATGCCAGATGCTGCAGATCGCCGCCTTGATCAAGCTCCCAGCGAATGACTTCAACCTTGAGCCGGTAAGCCTCCCCGGCATTCTGGACGATCACCCGATAAGTCGTCGTATCGCCGCCGAGCACCAAAGGAATGCCGACCAGCCCTTCATTACCGGTAATCGCCAGTTCGGCGGAGGCACCTTTTTGCGTCGTAAATACCAGTGAAACAATGCAGGTCAGGGGGAAATAAACGTAGCCAACACTGTCGCCCGCATCGTAAAGCACCTGGCCGAGCTTGAGCGAAACCAGATCAAGATCATCCTGCAGACGGGCAAAATCATTGGTGCTGAGTGCAGCAAGAATGCGGTTTTGTTTCGGGTCAGGGGCTAGCGTGGGGGGCATTGCGTTCCTTTGCAGATTGGGATCAGCGACGCCCAGGGGGTATTTTTGGCGCAGTTTAATTTTTGATTTTGGATAGCGTATTCAGGAATGTCTGGTCTGTATGTGCGGTATCGCACGCAGTTCGATTGTGGGCGTTTATTGACCAGCTTTTGGCCGTAATCGGGCAATTTTTTGCTGTGAAGAGCGATAGCGCATGACCGCTGCGGTCAACCGTGATTTGGCTCTAATTTCATGCGTGGGCGAATGCAACGCTGTGGTCAGCAAAGTTTTGAGTTGATTGAAAATAAAAACCGCAGTCAGAACCCTCAACGCAAGGCGTCAAGCAGCAGGCAAGCGTCGCGGCGCACCGCCTGCGCGATGGGGAGATTTTGCCCGTGCTGCCAAGCGGCCAAGGCGGCAGCTTTTTCACTGCCGGTGACGATGACCAGTTGCTGGCGGCAGGCGCGCAAGGTGGCAAAATTGAGACTGACACGCTCGGCCGGCGGCTTGGGGGCGTCATGCACCGCAATCACCGCGCCGGTTTGCGCTTTTCTGCCGGGGAACAGGCTGGCGGTATGTCCATCTTCACCGATGCCGAGCAGCACGAGGTCGAAAGGCTGTTTGTTGCGGATCATTGCGCTGTATTGAGCAGCGGCTTCTGCGGCGCCGAGTTCGGCGGGAATAGGGTGAATCTGTGCGGCGGGGATGGCGACGTGATCCAGCCAGCAGGTTTGCGCCATGCGGGAATTGCGCCCCGGGTCATCGGCCGGTAGGCAGCGTTCGTCACCCCAGAAAATTTCCCAGGCCCCCCATTGTTGCACCGTCGTGGCGAGCCGTTGGTAAATCCAGCCGGGCGTTGTGCCGCCGGCCAGAACCAGTCGAAAAATCCGGCGCTGGGCAATCGCTTCCGCTGCCGCAGCGCTGATCAGGCGGCACGCTTCGGCGGCAACGGCCGCGGGGTCGGCCAGAAGGCGGGTATCAACCGGCAGCATCGGGATGACAGTCAGTTTTACTGTTGCAACCCAGGCTTTGCCGCCATGCCTGATCGGCCTTGTCGAAAATATGGTTGGCAGCCTTTGGCCCCCAACTGCCGACCGGGTATTGCAGCGGTGGATGCTCGTCTTCGGACCAGGCGCGCATGACCGGATCGACCACCTGCCAGGCGGCTTTGACTTCGTCGTAGCGCAGGAACAGGGAGCGATTGCCCTCGATGACATCGAGCAGCAATTCTTCGTAAGCGTCCGCCTTGCGCTCGCCGGGATTGCCGACGCTGGCATCCATCACGATCTGGCGGGTCCGCGTTTCCGCGCCGGGCACCTTGGCGGAAATTTCCATCTGTACCACGTCGTCGGGCTGGATGCCGATCAGCAACCAGTTGGGATGGACGTTGGCGGCACCCGTGCCATGAAAGAGCTGCATCGGCGGTTCACGGAAACGGACGGCGACCATCGAGCGGCGCTCCTTGAGGCATTTTCCGGTGCGCAGGTAGAAGGGCACATCGCGCCAGCGCCAGTTATCGACATAAATTTTCAGCGCGGCGTAGGTTTCGGTATGGCTGCCGGGGGAGATGCCGCTCTCCTGCTGGTAGCCGGCGTACTGGGCGCGCACCGCATGCCTGGACAGGTGCGATACATCCACCGGCCGGATCGAGCGCAAGACCTTGACCTTTTCATCGCGCAGGGATTCCGCTTCGAGCGACACCGGCGGCTCCATCGCGAGCAGCGCCAGCACTTGCAGCAAGTGGCTCTGGATCATGTCGCGCGTTGCTCCGCCGTGGCGGTCGTAATAGTTGGCCCGGCCGTCAACGCCTTGCGTTTCGGCGTGCGTGATCTGCACGTGGTCTATGTAATGGCGGTTCCACAAAGGCTCGAGGATCATGTTGGCGAAGCGCAAGACCAGCAGGTTCTGGACCGATTCCTTGCCCACGTAATGGTCAATCCGGTAAATCTGTTCTTCGTTCAGGTGCTTGTTGAGTTCGTGTTGCAAATCGCGAGCTGATTGCCGGTCATGGCCGAAAGGCTTTTCAACGACCACACGCCGCCAGCCATTGCGCTCGGCAAGCAAGCCGGCCTGGGCCAGCCCGACGGTCACCGGGACATAAAGTTTGGGGCTGACGGAGAGGTAGAAAATCACATTTCTGGCGCATTCGCCACTACCGACCCAGGCCCCCAGCGCCTGATAAAAGCCCGCATCTTCAAGACTGCCGGCGAGATAGTCGAGACGCTGGAGAAAACCATCCAGGCAACCATCGCTACTGCCGGGGGTGAGAATTTTGCGCACTTCGTCGCGCCATTCATCAGGAGGGTGCGGTGTACGGCCACAACCGAGGATTTTTACGTCGGCGGCCAGATAGCCCA
>JAUYQT010000682.1 GCA_030697085.1 Azonexus sp.
ACCGGCAGGGAACCCGCCCGATTGAAGACAGTGACCCCGGCCAGCAAGACGGGATAGACATTTTGCCGACGTGCAGAAAATTTTTCGCGCCACCCCCCGGAAAAATGCCTACCGTACTCGCCAACTTTTGAACTTCCAGAAAACGTCACCCGCTCACCGTCACCGAGTCCGCGCTTTCCAGCTTGTTAAGCGCCGCCGCCGTCGCCAGCGCTGCCGCCGCTTGACGCTGAGCCTGTAAGCTCAGCTTCAATAGCGACACAGACCGGTCAAACCTTGATTCGGCATCGGCATTTTGGGCCAGCTTGACCGCCAGGACGCCGCACCATTGAGCCTGACCGATAAGGCTTTCCCGCACGAACTCCATGTCCCCAGCCGCCAACCTAGCCGCCGCGTATTTCGTCGCAAAAGCCAGGGGTTCGGCGACATCTCCACCACCTTCAGAGAACTGAAGTGCAGCAGCGCCAGACCAAAATGCTGCAGGATTAGCGAGCTTGGTTCCCAGCGCCGCCGCCCCCGATCGGATAGCCGGTTGACGCCCGGTTTGCCTTCCCGCGATCACCCCCGCGACAAGGCTTTCAACCTTCGCCGCATATTTGGCCCCAGCTTCAAGGGCAGACGCGGCCATCACCTGCGCTTCAATCAAATCACTTCTTTTTTCATCGTCCATGTTCATTTCTCCGAATTCTGCCCACTGTGTTTAGTTCGATTTGGTAGAGGGTCTGGTAGAGGGTTTAAATCGCACCCTCTACCAGCCGAAACCGTTGCGCCGCAAGCTGTTCAGCCCTGTTTGTAGAGGGGGTAGAGGGTGTAGAGCGCTCCAATTCATATCAACGAATTAGGGTGGGTAAGAGATACCCTATTACCCCTACCCTAATTTCTTTAATAGATTCACGGGGGGTTAGCCCTCTACCGGTCCCCGGAAAGCCTGTAACCGCAAGCCTTTCCGGGGTTTTTGTCGAATTTGCAACCCTCTACCATTCACACCATCGAAAATACCTGAAAGCCTTGCCCCGCTTGGCCCGGAGCCGGTAGAGGGTTACCCTCTACCAAATAAGGCCCTGACCCTCTACCAAAATCATTTAGAGTTTCACATTATGAAACGCATTCCATAATGTGAAATTTCGACCCAAAATCAGACCCAAAATTATGAAAGGGTTTGACCGCCTTTCTGCGCTTTTGCCACCGCCATCGCTTGCGCTGCGACTCGCTCGGCAGCGATCAAGCTAAGAGACTTTTTCGGCTCTGCGCCGATCTCCAGCATCTGGCAAAGCTCGCCCCGCCTTTCATCCGTCAATCGCCAGCGCCTACGACCATTCACGGTAATAGATTCCCAGCCGGCACGCTTCAATCCCTCAGCCGCCCGAATCCATGCCCCGTCATCAATCTTGGCCGCGCCCTCGACCGAGCCGCCTAGCCAATGGCGCATCTGTTCGACGCTGAAGTTTCCCGACCGCGGCGCTATCATCGCCCCCTCAAGCATGGGTAGCATGTCACTGACCAGCCGTTCCGCAAGGTCTGACCCGACCTCATCCCAGACGCTACCCCCGACCCGGCGGAATTGTTCCGCCTCAGCCATTCGTATCAGTTTCATATCCCGCGGGTCATCGTCATCCAGCCACCACCGCTGACCCTGCCGCCACATCACAACCGCCTCAGCCCATATCTGCGCCGCGTCTCGCCGCAAGCCATCAAGGTCAATGCGCCCCACCGTGACCGGCCAGAAACGGCGGTTACCTGTTGGATCAGATAGATACGTTGAGTCGTTCGTGGTGCCGCAGAAAATTGCAGTTCTCGGCCAGTCGGCCTCTGTCGTCCCCCATACGCCCCGGTAACTGTCGGTCTGCAGTGTCAGAAAAGTCTTGATTTCGTTACGGTCCCGCTTTCCAAGCCCGGACAGTTCAGCCCATTCGATGATCAGCTTGCCACGTAGGGCGATTTTTTCATCCTTTCCGGCCCCCGCGCCAAGGTGATAGCCTTCTCGAAAATACTCAGAGCCAAGAGCCTCGGCCATCGCCCGGACCGCTGACGACTTCCGGGCGCCTTGTTTCCCTTCGAGTACAAGCATGGCATCGGCTTTACAGCCCGGTTGCATTGCACGGGCTACCGCGGAAATAACCCACCGTGACCCGAAAGCCTGAACCAAGGGTGTGATGTCCGCGCCGTCGTCCGTTATTACCTTCGCTCGGCAGTAATCAATGGGCCAGCTATTAAGCCTGGGCTTACCGTCGTATATCTTTTCAAGTTCCAGCAGTTTTTCAGCCAGCGGATTACGCCTGACCGACTGCGCCCACCGGGTCACAATAAAAACCTCTTCCTTCGGACGAAGAGCCACTTCCCATTCTCGTGCAAGCCAGACCACCACCGCCAACAAGTGACAATCAGTAACCCGCCCCACCGTGGCGGGGGCGGTGGCATCCCCGAAAGCATCCCGAAGGCTTCGGGTAAGCACGGGCATCTGTCCGAACTCGTCCCAGTACAAACAGCCAAGCAATCGGCGATCACGTAGCATCAACTCCGACCGCGCCCATAAATTAGCCTTGATTGCCCCCTTGGGTGTCGTCAGACCATCAAGACCGCCAACCAGATTTTCGACACCCTTGGCAGCGGTCTTGATCCGCTCAACTTTCGCCGCCTCACCCTGAGCCGCTTTCGCTGTTTGGTCTGCGTCAAAATT
>JAUYQT010000716.1 GCA_030697085.1 Azonexus sp.
GCTTTGGATGAGGAAGCTCTGGACCTGGCACTCGGCGATCATTTGACGGAGTCGTTCAAGTGCTGTGTTGCCGCTACCTGTGACGACGAGTCCCTGGTTCGGGGGTTTATCGAAAATCACCAACACGCCGAGTGGGCGCGCTATGTCCTGGTCGCGGCCATGACCCAGCGCGTGATTGCCGGTGACTCTCCGGCTGAACCATGGCTCGAATGGCTCTGCGCATGCGGTGAGAAAACACGGCGATGGCTGAAGGAGCAGCCGCTTTCCGTCAATACGGCTGGTGATGAATTGCTCATGGGCGCGCTGGCCAAGGCCATTGCGGCAATCGGCTCGCTGTCTCATCTGCCAACTTTGCAACAGTGGTGGGATGACGGACTGCTTGATCCACAAACTGCCGGAATGGCGTGGTACGCCAGAGAGCTGAATCGCCCGCTGACCGAACGCCTCGAACGGTTTTTCCAATACCGGCACCCCTATGTGCCGGATGCAATTGGCGAGATGTCGCGTTGTTACTGCTTCTCCGACGAATTTCACAATCCACGGGCCAAAGCCCGGGTGCTTCAGCCGCCGGCTAAAGTTCTGCCCTGCCGGCCCGAACGGGAGTCCCCGAAGCCAGCAATGGCAACTCAATACTAAAAGCCAGCCTGATTTTGGTCAGGCTGGCGGCGCTTCACTCACCTTCGCTAGCGCCAGAATCACCTCGCGGGCGACTTTTTTTTGCGCAGCGGGGAGGTTGATGAAAGCTTCCAGAACTTCACGCTCGGGGCCGGCAATGGCATCTTCCCAGCGGCTCTTCCTCTCGCGCACCGATTGAACTGAAACTTCACCAAAGCGCAGCGCTTGCGGTTCAATTTTGAGCCATTCGGCGAGTACTTGGAGTTTGTCCTGTTCGGGAATGGACAAACCTTTCAGCCAGCGTGAAACCGCCTGAAAAGTGACTGCGCGGCCCCAATAGCGGGTGTTGAATTCCTTCTCCAACACGCCCGGGCGTGCCTCGTATCCAGCGGCAAGCATGGCCTGCTTGAGGCGTTCGGCGAATTCAGCTTTTTGGTTCATGAACCGAAAGTTAAATTTTCGGTTGAAGCGAAATTCAATTTTCATTGAATCTGTGATTGAATTAGCGATTCAGTACAAAATTGAATTGCAATTCATGGCCAAATCGCTGCTCGAACAACTGCCCGAAATCGTCGCCAAAGGGCGGCAGGTGGCGGAGAAGATTCTCGAAAATCTCGAAAGCCGCCACCGCGTCGGCCTGCAAACCCGTGAATGGGTGCTCCCCGCCCGCGATAGTGCGGCCACTGACTGGATTACCGCCAACGAACGGCAGCAGCACTTGGCAAGCGGGCAAAACGGCGACTGGTTGAACCGCCTGATCTACGGCGACAACCTGCTGGCGATGGCAGCGCTACTGGCCGGCGACGATACGACACCCAGCCTGCGCGGCAAGATCGACCTGATTTATATCGATCCACCGTTTGATTCCAAAGCCGATTACCGCACCAAGGTCACGCTGCCCGGCGTCGAACTGGAACAGAAACCGACTGTCATCGAACAGTTCGCCTACTCCGACACCTGGGCCGACGGCACTGCCTCCTACTTGGCGATGATCACACCCCGCTTGATTCTGATGCGGGAGTTGCTGGCAGATACTGGCTCGATTTACGTACATCTGGACTGGCATGTCGGGCATTACGTGAAGATCGTGATGGATGAGGTGTTTGGGAAAGATAGCTTTGTTAACGAAATAGTCTGGAAAAGAAGTGATGCAAAAGGTGACGCAACTCAAGGCAGTCAGCATTTTTCGCGAGTCCACGACGTAATTCTGTTTTTCCAGAAAAGCCCTCAGCGACAATGGAATACCCTCTTCCTACCTTTGTCTGAAAGTTACATCGAGAACTTTTACAAATACCGAGACGCTGATGGTAGGAGATATAAGTTAGAGAACATGCTCGGCCCCGGTGGTGCGGCAAAGGGAAACCCGATATACGAAGTTATGGGGGTCAGTAGAGCTTGGCGCTATTCGCGTGTACGAATGCAGGCACTAATTGATGCTGGGCTTGTTATACAAACAACCCCTGGCACGGTGCCAATGCAGAAAAAATACCTGGATGAGTCGAAGGGGGTGCAAGTAGGCTCGTGGTGGGATGACATAAGTATGCTCAGAGGGTGGTCGTCAGAAAAAACTGATTACACCACCCAAAAACCCGAAAAGCTCCTAGAACGCATCATCCGCGCCTCCTGCCCCGAAAATGGCCTGGTCGCCGACTTCAACGGCGGTTCCGGCACCACCGCCGCCGTCGCTGAGAAACTCGGCCGGCGCTGGATCACTACTGACCTTGGCAAGCCGGCCTGCATGATCATGAGGAAGCGGCTGATCGACCAGAACGCCCAGCCCTTCCTTTATCAAGCGATCGGCGACTATCAGGTGGAAGCGGCGAAAGCCGCGCTGGGCCGGGATTTTCGCATCGGCGATTTGTCGCAGATCGTCCTCTCGCTCTATGGCGCCTTGCCTTTGCCAGCCGAGGAAAACCCGGTGCGCAATCTCGGCCAAGTCACCGGGGGCGGCAGCAAGACGCTGGTGTTGGCTGATTCGCCGAACAAGCTGACCGGGGCGGCGACCTTGAAAAAAGCCATTGCCCAGCGCGATAACCTGATGGGTGGTTGGGATCGCGTCGTCGTCCTCGGCTGGAATTTTGAGCCGTCGATTGGCGAGACGATCAATGCGCTGAACGATAGCCTGCTGGAGGTGCTGGTCATTCCGCCCGACTTGATGGATCGCTTGAAGAAAAAAGGCGGTCTGGAGAAGTTGCGCGGCACGGTGCGCTTTTCCAGCCTGCAATATTTGACCATTTTTCCGGTTGACCGTAGTGCTGCGGTCAACGGCGAAGAAACGCTAAAAATCACCCTGAAAAACTACGTGCTGCTCTCGCCAGAGGCAATCAATCTCGACGAAGCCAACCGCAGCAAGCTGCAAGCCATCGCCAATGCCGAGCCGTTGGCGCTGATCGAATACTGGGCAGTCGATCCCGATTACGACGGCAAGGTGTTTCGCTCCGTCTGGCAGGATTACCGGGGCAATACCGACAACGACGGCGACCCGTTGCGCGTGATTACCGAAGCCATGTTCAGCACCGCCGCCCAAAACGGCCCGCGCCGGGTTTGTGTGCGGGTGGTCGATGTGTTTGGTTTTGAAGCAGAAGCGGCTGTCACTGTGCCCGTAACTCCGTGTGCGTAAGGCGCCGGAACAGGTCAGGCGGCAGCAAGTTCGTGCACCGCTTGCAGCGCATCCTGCAATGCCGCCTCGGTCGTTTTCAGATCGTAGGCGGTTTGCAGATTCAACCAGTACTGAGCCGATTGACCAAACGCCCGGCCAAAACGCAGCGCCAGTTCAGCGGTCACCGGGCGCGAGCCTTTCAGGACATGCGAAATACGCATCGGCGATACGCCGATAGCGGTCGCGAAAGCAACCTGCGTCAGGCCAAATTCATCGAGAGTTTCGCGGAGGAATTCGCCGGGGTGAATCGGGGGGAGTCCGTTTTTAATCATGGCGTTTCCTCAGTGGTAATCAACGATTTCAACATCGCCAGCATTGCCGTTGGCGAACAGAAAACACAGCCGCCAACGGTCATTGATGCGAATGCTCCATTGCCCCTGCCGGTCACCCGACAGTGCTTCCAGTCGATTCGACGGTGGCAGGCGCAAATCTTCGACCGCCATAGCCGCATCCAGTTGCGTCAAACGCATCACCGCCCGACGCAGAATGTCCTGCGGCAGCCGCCTGGATTTTCCAGTGCTGAACAGGTTTTCTGTTTCTTTGTCGGCGAAGTTGCGAATCATTCGTTCAGAATAAACAAATTGTTTAGTCAAGGCAATTATTTCTCATGAAAACCGCCGCATCCGAATTACCTCTCGCCGCCGGCCTCACCGCCAAAACGCAACAACTCTGCCTTGGTCTGGAAGACGGGAGCGCCGATCTTTACGATCTGGTGACGCCGACGACCGCCGAGTTACTGCGTTGGTGGTTTCTCGAAGATATTTGTCAGACGCGTCGATTCAACTTTCACCCCGGCCAGCGGCAGGCGATTTTGAATGCCATCGTGGCGCATGAGGTCTTGGCCGCACCGACGTTGCAGGCGCTCTACAAACAGGTTGCACCCGAGGTGCTGCTTGAGGGCAAAACGCTGAATGAGGTGGCGAGCGCCAAGCATGCACACCCCAAGTATTGCCTGAAGATGGCGACGGGCACCGGTAAAACCTGGGTGTTGCAGGCGTTGCTTGTCTGGCAATTGCTCAACGCCAATGCCGCACGGGCGAGTGCGGCGGTCGACCCACGTTTTACCCGAAATTTC
>JAUYQT010000574.1 GCA_030697085.1 Azonexus sp.
TTTCGTTGGTCATGAGTTTTCTCCAAAAAGTACACGGGATTTATGCACGCCGCACTTTTTACAGAACGATAAAACGAAGCATCTCAGGATCGTTTTGCGACGCCTGTAAAGCGTTGTACAGACACGTAATCTATGGCGAAAACCCAACGGACAACATACTAACGGCGCAGTATTTTAATTAGGGCGAAGTCGGTAATTGACTGAAAAACAATGGTTTTTAATAAAAACGATCACCGAAAAACCGCTAGACATTGCGGCAACCGGTCAAATTTTTTCGCCAGCCGATAGCCCTTGGGAGCAAGGGCGAGACACTCGCGTCAAGCCAAGCCAAGGAGCGCAAGAAACCGGCGCAGCCGGCACCAATCCAATGGTGACCTTTTCTTTGACTACTTCCTTTTGCCCACGCAAAAAAAGCACGCCCGCCAGCAAAGCGGAAACCATGCTTATCCAGCGAACCTTGCTTATTCAGCGGCCAACAGACTAGCTAGCGTTACCCCGCTCCAAAGCTTAACGCCACCCCGCAAAAAGGCTCCCTTTTCGATCAATTAGATGTTGTAAATCAGGATGGGCGCTGCGTGCCGGCTTCGCTCTCGGCACCCAATCGATATTGCCTGGCATCGCCCCTCTGTTTGCCTCTGCTTTTTGGGCATTTTTTGATGTCTTTTCCTGGCAATAAATGATATCCGGCGTATTCATGGCTGATCCCGATCAGGTCAGTTAATGGATAATTTGCAGGTAATCAAAAGCTAGCCTGCGCTGTCGTTTCAGGTTTCCAAGAATAGACAACTGACGCAAAGCCTGAATATACGGTCTTCATTATTTGATCTACCTAAAGTCAGGTATTGGAAGCGCGGTGCAATGCTGAGACAACGAACATTCAAGGCGCCGCAAGGAAACCCGCCAAACCTGTTAAGGTGAAATGATTAACGGCTCCCGGATATTTTTGAGCCAGATATTCAACATCTCAGCGAGTGCATCATGACCAACACGATCAACCATGGCATCCCCATTATTGAGTCCCTGCTACTCGGCGCCGCCCGCGTTTGTACCTTTGAACAAACGCGCTTGCTGACCAACGCCAGCGCCTTTTTCTTCCAGCGAGACGAACGCCTGTTTCTGGTCACCAGCCGGCACGTCATGTTCGACAAGCCGAGCAAACACTTTCCGGACCGCATTGAGGTTGAACTGCATACGGACCCGAAGCTGATGGCGAATTCCACCGGTTTTTCGATTCCGCTCTACCGCAACGGCAAAAGTATCTGGCGCGTCGGCAGCGATACGGCAGGTGAAATTGACGTCGCCGTGATTGAAATTGAGCGTTCGGCGTTGCCGAAGACTGCGGTCTACCGTGCTTTTACCCCAAAAAACCTGATCGGGAAATTTGATCAGGTGGAAATCGGCTCATCTCTGCTGATCGTCGGCTTCCCGCTTGGTTTCCACGACACCTTGCACCACATGCCGGTGGTTCGGCAGGCGGTTATCGCTTCATCATTCGGCATGCGCTTCCAGGGCCAGGGCTATTTTTTGACCGATGCCCGAACACACCGCGGCATCAGCGGCGCACCGGTCGTCATGCGGGTAACGAAGGGTGAAATGGCTGATAGTGAAATGCCCTGGATGCTACTCGGCGTACATTCATCACGTCTTGATGTCGGCTCGCGCGACCTGAAACTGGATGAAGCGTTAGGCCTCAACTGCGCCTGGTACGCTGACATTTTACTGACACTGACGGAATAATCACCCCATCAAAAATTTCATCGAAGCGCAGCCACCCGGTTCGCTAGCGAATTGCTGGCAAGGTCAGCACTGAGCGCAACCCGCCCAAAGGTGAATCGAGTAGTTCAATCTGCCCACCATAAAGACGCGCCAGATCATCCACGATTGCCAGACCCAGTCCCGACCCCGGCACCGCCTCATCGGCCCGAACGCCTCGGCGGATTACGGCTTCCCGCTGATCGGCTGCCAGCCCGGCGCCATCATCGTCAATCATCAGCATGAAGGTCGCGCCGTTGTCGTGGGCATTCAGCACGACACTGCGTGTTGCCCACTTGCAGGCGTTATCAAGCAGATTGCCTAACATTTCCTGCAGATCCTGGGCTTCACCGCGAAAACTCAGGGCCTCGGGCAGCGGCTGAAGCGTGATTTCGATCTGTCGATCGGCATGAATCCGACGCATGGCACGCACCAGCCCTTCAATCACCGGCAATAACGCTGTCCTGGCCCCAGGCAGGCGGGTTGTTGCCGCCGCTTGGGCGCGGGCCAGATGGTAGTCGACCTGGCGCCGGGCGATATCTACCTGATCAAGCACCAGGCGAGATAACTCGGCAGGCGGCTTATCTTTTTTATTCGCCGCATTGGCCAGAACACTTAACGGGGTTTTCAGCGCATGGGCGAGATTGCCGGCTTGTGTCCGCGCTCGCTCAACGACCTCGGCGTTCTGCACCAATACTGTATTGAAGTCATCAATTAGCGGCATGATTTCAACCGGAAAATCGCCTTCAATCCGTGGCGTCTCCCCACTGCGCACCTTGCCCAAGGCGCGACGCATCGTGCGTAACGGCGCCAGCCCGACAAAAACCTGAACCAGCGCGGCGATAATCAAACCCGTGCCGAGCACCCCCAGCGCCAGCCAAAGGGCTCCGTTAAAACGCGCAACGGGTTCAGCCATCTGACCTTCATCAGCCGCCGCGATCAGCCGAAATATGCGCGGTTGGCCATCCGGGGTATCGTCAATGCGCACGCTACGTTCGAGCATCCCAAGCATCTTGCCATCCGGGCCGACGATTCGATGTTGGTGAACCTCACCACCTTCTGGCGTTTCCGCAGGCGCCTCTAAAACATAATCCCAAAGTGATCGCGAGCGGAGCAGCCCGGTGGTAATCGGGGCACCGCCGGGAAGCACACCGACGCGGTCAACCTGCCAATAACACCCGGAATAAGGACGACTCAAACGCGGGTCGCTGAGCGGCAGGGCAAGTATTGCGCTACCCGCTTCATCCAACGCCAGTTGCGCCGTAAGTTGGTCGAGATGCAGCTGCAACTCAGCATAAAACTGGGTCTCCACATGCTGGCGAAACAATCCGCCCAAGCTCCAGCCAGCGACAAGAATGGTCGCGGTGATCCAGAACAACGTACCTGCAAGCAGACGGATGCGCAGCGAACGACGCCAAACGGATTGACTCATGGTGGCGAGGTCAGCCGATAACCAAGACCGCGCACGGTTTCGATCAAACCTGGCGGCAACTTTTTACGCAAGCGGCCAACAAACACTTCAACCGTATTGGAATCCCGATCGAAATCCTGAGCATAAATATGTTCGACAAGATCGCTGCGCGAAATCACTTCGTCTCGATGGTGCATCAGATAAGAAAGCACGCGATATTCATGGCTGGTCAAAGCCAGCGCCTGCCCTGCCACCGTCAAACGGCTGTTGCGGGTATCAAGCGTCAGTGGGCCACAAACCAGTTCGGCACTGGCATGGCCACCGGCGCGGCGTATCAATGCCCGCAAGCGGGCGAGCAACTCTTCCATGTGAAAAGGCTTGGTCAGATAGTCATCCGCCCCGGCATCAATGCCGGCCACTTTTTCATGCCAGCCATCACGGGCAGTGAGAATCAGCACAGGCATGGTTCGACCGCTGGCGCGCCATTTCCTGAGCACTGTAATGCCATCCATCTGCGGTAGCCCAAGGTCAAGAATGACCGCGTCGTAAGGTTCGTTTTCACCCATAAAGTGAGCATCGATACCATTGTCCGCGACGTCAACAGCGTAGCTCGCAGCGCCGATACCTTCAGCTAACTGGGCGCGCAACGTCGGTTCGTCTTCAACAATCAGAATGCGCATTAGTGTTCATTTCCACTGCGTTTACTTTTCAGCGGTTCATTTTTTGGCGGCACATTTTTTTTCATCCCATTCTCCGCCGCATCGCCACCCCGGCTTTTTGCGTCGATCACCGTGCCATCCCGCGCATCAACCTTGAGTTTGACGAGGCTACCACCACTGCGCAGCAGCTTGATCTCGTACACCCAACGCTCGTCACCGTGCCGACGCTTGTGCTCGAGTTCAACATCAATCACCTGCCCCGGATATTCACGTTCAACCCGCTCAAGAATGGTTCGTAGCGGCAACACCTCGCCCGCCTCCAGCGCCTGCCGGGCACGGTCGTGGTCATGCGCGTCATCAGCAGCACTGGGCGCACTAACCCCGGTGAGAAAAACCGCATACAGCGCGAGGAAAAACCACTGCCCGCGACGATTTGAGCATCGATTAAACATTAGATAACACCACTTTCCTTCAATCAGGACGCTGTCTTTATAGCTTGGAGAAAATGAACCCAGGATGAACGCCAGGTTCAGCTTCCATTCAGTGCGCCCGACGCATAGTTCGTCTTATACCTACTTCAACAAGGAGAAAAACATGCGTCGAAACCTCAACAAAACGGCACTTTTCACCATCCTGGCCTTAACCCTATCCAGCGCCAGCATGGCCGGGCCGCGTGAAGACCAACTCGCCCAGTATGCCAGCCTCGCCAAAGCCGCCAACGCGGCATTCTCCGGTTTCTCGGCCGAACGGGGCAAACGCCTGCATCACCAGGCGTTTGCCAGCGGCAAGCCAGATACCCCTGCCTGTACAAGTTGCCACGACAAAGACAGCCGAGCCGCCGGCCGCAAGCTGGCCGGTAAATCGATCGAACCAATGGCGCTATCGGCAAGCCCCGCTCGCTATACCGACCCGGCGAAAGTCGAAAAATGGTTTCGCCGCAACTGCAATGAAGTGATTGGCCGGGAATGTAGCGCGCAAGAAAAAGGCGACTGGCTTAGCTTCATGATCAGCCAGTAGGCCTTCATTCAAAAGGAATTGAACATGAAAACGCCCACTCGCCTGCTCGTTATCAGCCTGCTGGCTATCGCTTTCGGCACGCTTGTACTCAGTCGCGCGCAGGCCCGCAGCAGCCATTATTTTCGACCGGTCGCCGACCCGGTGGTCAAGGAAGAATGTGGCGGTTGTCACCTGGCTTTTGCCCCGTCGATGCTGCCGGCCAGTTCGTGGCAACGCATGATGGGTAATTTGAAAAACCATTTTGGCGATGATGCCAGCCTTGATGCACCGACCGCCACCAGAGTCAGCGATTACCTCGTTGCCAACGCCGCCGACAATGCCGGGCAGCGCTACGGCGACAAACTGCTACGCGGGGTCTCGGCCAAAAATGCCCCATTACGCATTACCGAATTGCCCAAATGGATCAAAGAGCATCGCAAAGTGCCGGATTGGGAATGGAAACACAAGGATGTCCGCACCCGGGCCAACTGCACGGCCTGCCACGTCGATGCTGAAACCGGCTACTACGACGAGTGAGCTATCCAGGCTTTCTGAACCTCAGATGAACAGCCGCTTCAGGAATGGTTCAGCAACACCCCGGCAAAATCAATAACGCTTACCCAGCAATCCGAATCTACGGAGGTTTACATCATGAAACGTACAACCCTTCTTTACTCGCTCGCCCTCGTTAGCGTGCTTGTGGCCACCGGGATCACCATCGCGCCGTCGCTGGCCGAGGAATCCAGCGCAGCCCAAGTCAGTGAACGCCAGTGGCTATCGATCCCGCAAATCCATGAAAAACTGGTCGCAGCCGGCTATCGAAATATTGAAAAAATTGAGCGCGAGCATGGCAGTTATGAGGCTCGTGCCACCGATTCAAACGGTCAACGAATCAAGCTGCATGTTAATCCGCAGAATGGTGAGATCAGCGACCAGCGCAGTTCTCGAAAACATGCCCGGGGCGATGACGACAAACGTCAGCGCGATTCTGCCGACTGCAATAAGCGTCGTTGCCGTGATGACCAGCCACAACACAAAATCAATGTCACGCCCGCTAACCAGTAATGCAAATTACCGATTCCAGGACTGATGCCGAAACACGCTTAACCAGCTAAAGGCGATGACCATGAAAATTTTACTCACCACCATTTCCGCCCTTGTCATTTTTTTCTGGGGCATGGACCTGATCAACACCGCGCCCACTGCCGGCACTCATCCGCTCTGGGTCGCGCGCCAGGAAGCGCTTTATCTCAGCGGCCTGTTGTCGATTGCCCTGATGTCGCTAGCCATGTTCCTGGCTACCCGACCGACTTGGCTCGAAACGCCAATGGGCGGCATGGACCGCATTTACCGCACGCATAAATGGGCCGGCATTCTGGCCGTTTCCTTTGCCACACTGCATTGGCTGGTCGAGATGTCGAGCGATATTCTGAAATCGACCATCGGTCGCGAAGGTCGGGTGCCGAAAGAAAAATTTGCCGGCTTTCAGGATGTTCTGCGTGTGCTGGCCGAAAACATGGGCGAATGGGCAATTTATGCTGTCCTCGCCATGCTGAACATTACCTTATGGAAAAAATTCCCCTACCGGGC
>JAUYQT010000009.1 GCA_030697085.1 Azonexus sp.
GGCCGTCGTCGAAAATCCCTTCCTGCGCCAGAGTTTCCGCGGCGCGTTGGATTTCCTGATCAACAAACGGATCAGCCAGTTCCCCGATCCGGAAGAGCTGGAAAGCCTGCGCACGCTGGGCGAACACATCCGCCAGTACAACCTCGGCAAGTTGCCCGACCTGCTGGTGCAACTGGAAGCCAACCTGACCCGCAACGGCATTCAGGTGCATTGGGCCGAGACGCCGGACGAAGCCAACGCGATCATTCTCAGCATCTGCCAGAAGCATTCGGCCAAGCTGATGATCAAGGGCAAGTCGATGGTCAGCGAGGAAATCGAGCTGAACCACGCCGCCGAAGCCGCCGGCATTGGCGCGATGGAGTCGGACATGGGCGAATACATCGTCCAGTTGGCCGGCGAAAAGCCGTCGCACATCATCATGCCGGCCATCCACAAGACCAAGGAAGAAATCGCCAAGCTCTTCCACGAAAAGGTGCCGGGTGTCGATTACACCGACAACGTCGATGCACTGATCCAGATCGGCCGCAAGGTGCTGCGGGAGAAATTTTTAGAGGCTGACATCGGCCTCTCCGGCGTCAATTTCGCCGTGGCGGAAACCGGCACGCTGTGCCTGGTCGAGAACGAAGGCAATGGCCGGATGTGCACCACGGCGCCGCCGGTGCATATCGCCATCACCGGGATCGAGAAGATCGTAGAAAAGCTCGAACACATCCCGCCGCTGCTCTCGCTGCTGACGCGTTCGGCCACCGGTCAGAATATTTCGACCTACTTCAACATGATCTCCAGTCCACGCAAGCCGGGTGAAAAGGACGGCCCGGGCGAAGTGCATCTGGTGCTGCTCGACAACGGCCGTAGCCAGGCCTATGCCGACGAGCAGATGCGCAAAACGCTGCAATGCATCCGCTGCGGCGCCTGCATGAACCACTGCCCGGTTTATACGCGGATCGGCGGGCACGCTTATGGCACGACCTATCCGGGGCCGATCGGCAAGATCATCTCGCCGCATATGCTGGGCCTGGAAGCGACGGCGACGATGGCGACGGCTTCGTCGTTGTGCGGCGCCTGTGGCGAGGTTTGCCCGGTGAAGATTCCGATTCCGGAATTGCTGATGCGCTTGCGGGAAGAGTCGTTTACCGCGCCGCATGAGAATCCGGCGATGCGGGGTCAGG
>JAUYQT010000100.1 GCA_030697085.1 Azonexus sp.
GTTCGGCGGCTTCATCAATCAGTAATTTGCTGCGTGGTAAATCTTGTTCGAAACGAATCAGCGCGTGTTTGTCATCAATAATCAGGATGCTGTCGCGCAGGTGCGCTAAATCTGGTGGACTTTGTTGCGCGATGATACGGTCGCCGAAGCCAGTGAGTAATTTGATTAGACGCGGTGAATGGTTGCGCAACAGATTGGCATCACGAACAATTATTTGCAGGCTTTCCTGGTGTCCGGCTTGCAGAACGCGCTGTATTTGAGGCAAGTGCAGCGCTGAGTCCAGCTTAAGTTGCTCCAGGTCTTTATCATAAATGCAGATTTTTTTGCAGGCCATGTAGAGCAGACGGTCAATTGCCGTCCGGTAGCCTTCCCAGGAGGTAATTAGTTCGCGAGCCATAGTAATCAGTGTAGCTGATTGTTAAAATTTGCGCTTTTTTGGAGTTGACCGTGGCAATCGGGATCATCGAATCGCTGGATCATGAGGCGAGAGGCATTACTCGCCTGGAGGGCAAAGCGGTATTCGTTGACGGCGCGTTGCCCGGGGAAACTGTTGAATACGCAAGTTTTCGGCGCAAGCCAAGTTACGAACTGGCGCATCTGGTTCGTGTGCTGAAACCATCCAGCGCTCGCCAGGTGCCCAAGTGTCGGTATTTTGGCGTCTGCGGTGGCTGCACCATGCAGCATATGGACCCAGCCGCACAAATGGCTGCCAAGCAGCGCGTACTTGAGGATGGACTTTGGCATATCGGCCGCGTTCGTCCTGAACAGATATTGCCGCCAATCCAAGGCGCGCCGTGGGGCTACCGTCATCGAGCCCGTCTTGCTGTGCGTAAGCTGCCAGATAACGGAGGGATGCTGATCGGCTTTCATGAGCGGCGCAGCAGTTATATTGCCGACATGCAGACTTGCGAAATTCTGCCGCCCCATGTTTCGGCCCTTTTGCTGCCGATGCGTGAGCTATTTGACGCGTTGACGATTGCCGAACGTCTGCCGCAGGTTGAAATTGCCGTCGGTGAGCAATGTACGGCGCTATTGCTGCGTATTCTTGAGCCATTGAAGGCAAAAGATGAACTGTTACTCCGCAACTTTGCCGATCAGCATGATGTGGTCTTTTATCTGCAAGCCAAGGGACCGGATTCCATCTATCGATTTTATCCGCTACCCGGCCCACGTTTGTCTTACACGCTTCCCGAGTTTGATCTGGAATTCGATTTTCGGCCGACGGATTTTACCCAGGTCAATCATGCGGTGAATCGTGTTTTGGTCCGCCGTGCACTGCGTTTGCTTGATCCTCAACCCGGCGAGCGGATCGCCGACATGTTCAGCGGTTTGGGTAACTTCACCTTGCCGATTGCCCGTTCCGGCGCCACTGTGCTTGGTATTGAAGGCAGTGAAGCTCTGGTTCAGCGTGGGCGTGAGAGTGCTGCTGCAAACAATATATGCACTACGGCTGGCACAGAGGTTTTGCTGGGAAGCGTTGAATTCGCGGTGGCCAATTTATTCGAGTGCACCGAAAAATCGCTTGCTGCGCTCGGGCGGTTCGACAAAATGCTCATCGACCCACCGCGCGAAGGGGCTATCGAGTTGGTCAACGCGCTGGGTGCTGACGCGCCGCGGCGTATTGTTTATGTCTCCTGCAACCCAGCAACCCTGGCTCGAGATGCGGCCGTTCTGGTGAGAGAAAAGGGTTACCGTTTTGTGGCGGCGGGTGCGGTCAATATGTTCCCGCATACCTCGCATGTTGAGTCAATCGCCGTCTTTGAGCGGCCATGAAAAAAGGCGGCCTTGGCCGCCTTTTTCATTTGGTCAATAAGAAATTAGTCACGCTCACCCGTCAGCGCCATAATTAAATGAAGCAAGCTGACGAAAACATTGTAGATGCTGAGGTAAACCGACAGTGTGGCGCTGACATAGTTTGTTTCGCCGCCCTGCACAATGCGGCTAATGTCGTAAAGAATGTAGGCCGAGAAAACCATCACGGCGGCAGCGGAAATGGCTAGCGACAGCGCAGGAATCTGGAAAAAGATATTAGCCAGCGCCGCAAGCAAAATCACGATCATCCCGATGAACAGGAACTTGCCCATACCGCTGAAGTCACGTTTGCTAACCGTAGCGATGGTGGCCATTGTGAAAAACACCGCCCCGGTGCCGCCTGCCGCCATGGCGATCATGCCGCCACCATTTGAAAAGCCGAGTGCAACCTGAAGAATGCGCGACAGCATCAAGCCCATGAAGAACGTGAAGCCGAGCAACAAGACCACGCCGAGGCTGCTGTCCTTGTTCTTTTCGATGCCATACATGAAACCCCAGGCAATCCCCAAAAAGAGCAGGAAGCTCATTATCGGGCTGCCCGCCATAAAGCTGAATTGCATTTGAATGCCGACCATTGCGCCGAGCACAGTCGGCACCATGGACAGGGCAAGAAGCATGTAGGTGTTGCGAAGCACACGGTTTTGCTGAAGGGCAAGACCGGCAGAGCCGCGGCTGGCAATCTCGAAATTGCTATTCATGGTTAAGCTTTCCTTTGGGTGATTATTACTAATGATAAGACTAACCAAGCTGGCTAAAAGTTTCAATAAGCGTTGGTGTTGATTAACGTTTCGTTGCTT
>JAUYQT010000147.1 GCA_030697085.1 Azonexus sp.
GAAGCCATCCACATCATGCGCGAAGTGGCCGGCCAGTGTTCCAACCCGGTGCTGCTCTTCTCCGGCGGCAAGGACTCGCTCTGCTTGCTGCGCCTGGCCGAAAAGGCCTTCCGCCCCGGCAAGTTTCCCTTCCCGCTGATGCACATCGACACCGGCCACAACTACATGGAAGTCGTCGCCTTCCGCGACCAGCGTGCCGCCGAACTCGGCGAGCGCCTGATCGTCCGCTCGGTCGAAGACTCCATGGCTCGTGGCACCGTCGTCCTCAAGCATGAAGGCGAATCACGCAACAAGCACCAGTCGGTGACGCTGCTCGAAGCCATCGAGGAATTCGGCTTTGACGCCTGCATCGGCGGCGCCCGTCGCGATGAGGAAAAGGCCCGCGCCAAGGAACGCATCTTCAGCTTCCGCGACGAATTCGGCCAGTGGGACCCGAAGAACCAGCGCCCGGAACTGTGGAGCCTGTACAACGCCCGGAGCCACATGGGCGAGAATATCCGCGCCTTCCCGATCTCCAACTGGACGGAAATGGACGTCTGGCAATACATTGAGCGCGAAGGCTTGGAACTGCCGTCGATCTACTTCGCCCACACCCGCCCGGTCGTCATGCGCCAAGGCGCCATCGTGCCGGTCAACGTGCCGCTGGTCAGCGGCGAAGTCGCCAATCCGTCGAAGGCCGGTGAAAAAATCATCAACCTGCAAGTCCGTTTCCGCACCGTCGGCGATATTTCCTGCACGGCGCCAGTTGAATCCGATGCCGACAACGTTGCCAAGATCGTTCTCGAAACCGCCACTACCACCATCACCGAGCGCGGCGCGACCCGTCTGGACGACCAGACCAGCGACGCCTCGATGGAACAGCGCAAAAAGGAAGGCTATTTTTGATGGTTTACAGGAAGGCTCCTGCTGCTAAACCGCATCTTGCAGAAGAGGCGAAAGCGTTGTACATTGAAAATAATTCAAATGTACAACAGGAGCCCGCCATGCTTCCCAGCCAAACGACCTACGGCCTTTCCGCCCTGCGGGCCAATCTTTTCCAGATTGCCGATGCCGCCCTGCAAAGTGGCGAACCGGTGCCGCTCGAACGTAACGGCCAGCGTCTGTGGCTGGTGCCCGAGCGCACGGAAAGTCGCATCGGCCGCCTGCCGATTCTCGATATCATCGTCGGCAATCCCGACGATCTCGCCACCCTGAATGTCAGCGAATGGAACGAAACAAAGAACCTCGACTGACCTTCATCGACACCCACATCGCTGTCTGGCTGTGCGCTGAAAAGCGCCGCAGCCTTCCGGCGAAGGCGGTGGCGGCGATTGAAGAAGGCTGGCTGGCCATCTCGCCGATGGTCGCGCTGGAACTTGATTTTTTGCACGAAATTGGCCGCATCAAGGTCGGTAGTGCCGGCGTTCTCAACGCCCTGAGCGGCTTGCCGCTGCACATCGACCAAACGCCGTTTCACGCTGTTGCGCAGGCTGCCGGAACGCAAACCTGGACCCGTGACCCGTTCGACCGCCTGATCGTCGGCCAGGCCATTGCCGCTGGTGGCTGGCTGGTCACCGCCGATGAACGTATCCGCCAACAATTTCCCCAGGCCATCTGGGATTGAATATTCACTTTTGACGAAAACCACTATGTCCGCCTCTGAACAAATTGAAGACCATGGCCTGCTGCGCTTTTTGACCTGCGGCAGCGTAGACGACGGCAAGAGCACACTGATCGGCCGCCTGCTGTTCGATACCAAGACCATCCTTGCCGATACGCTGTCGGCCATCACACGCACTTCCGAAAAGCGCGGCATGGGCGCAGTTGACCTCTCCCTGCTCACCGACGGCCTGCAAGCCGAGCGCGAACAGGGCATCACCATTGACGTCGCCTATCGCTACTTCTCGACCGGCACCCGCAAGTACATCATCGCCGACGCGCCGGGCCACGAGCAGTACACCCG
>JAUYQT010000255.1 GCA_030697085.1 Azonexus sp.
TCCCCGGGAAAAGCGTGCTTGAATGAATTCGTGACCAGTTCATTGAGGAGCAGACCGCAGGGAATCGTTCGCTCCAGATCAAGTTGGACGCTTTCCGGTGGTAGCACGATGTGCAGCGTGATGCGGTTGCCGGTGCCGCGATAGGTGGCACGGATCGAATGCATCAGACGTTCCAGATAATCGCCCAGATCGAGGCGCGAAAAATCCTTGCGTTCGTAGAGTAGCTGGTGGGTCAGTGCCATTGCCTTCACGCGGCCGCAACTCTCGGCCAGCATGGCGCGCAGGCGAGGGTCGGCGGCATGGTCGGCCTGTAGATTGAGCAGGCTGGTAATCACCTGGAGATTATTTTTGACGCGGTGGTGGACTTCGTTGAGCAATACGGTTTTTTCCAGCAATGCATTTTCCAGTCGTTGCTGAGTGCGCTGGCGCTCGGTGATGTCGATGATCGAAGCCAGTACCATCACTCCCGCCTCGGTATCGATCGGGTTGAGGCCGATCTCGACCGGGAATTCGCTGCCGTCCGAGCGGCGGCCGGCAAGATCGCGCCCGACGCCCATCGGTCGCGGCTTTGAATCGCCGAAAAAACCAGCACGGTAAGCCACATGGTGCTGGCGGAAACGTTCCGGCACGAGAATCTCGACCGATTGCCCGATCAGCGCGGTGCGCTCGTAATTGAACATCCGTTCGGTCTGCGCGTTGACCAGCACCATGATGCCGTTACGATCGATCATGACCATTGCACTCGGTGCCCACTCGACCACGCGGCGGAATGAGTCCTCACTGAGTTGCGGTCCGACGCTTAATGGCAATAAGTGCGTACAGGAAAGCTGACTTTCCGCTTCTTCCGTGGTCCTGCTGTGGGGCGAAAAAACATCCATGCCGAGCTCCTTCTTGGCCTGATTTCATCAGAGCAAGGCCGTCGTTCTGAGCAAACCAGCGTGATTATTAGTAGACAGAGACAGGCTGGAACAAGAAAAAATTCCGTTATTCCTCCAGCTTTACCGAAAGCGTAATCGTCGCATTGAGCAGCTTTGAAACCGGGCAGTCGGCCTTGGCTGCATAGGCGATTTTTTCAAAGGCTGCCAGATCGCCCCCCGGAATGTTGGCGACCAGATCAAGATGGACGGCGATGATCTCGAATCCGCCGTCCATCTTGTCGAGCGTCACGGCGGCCCAAGTGTGAAGGTGTTTAGCCGTCAAGCCTTCTTTTTCCAGCGCTGCAGCAAGTGCCATGGTGAAACAGCCGGCATGGGCGGCGCCAATCAATTCTTCCGGATTGGTCCCCGGCCCCTCTTCAAAACGAGTGTTGAAGCCGTACGGCGTTTTTTCCAATACGCAACTCTGGGTCGAGAGTGTGCCGTTGCCACTTTTGAGGCCCCCTGCCCAGGTTGCTGACGCGCTGCGTTGCATGATGCGGCCTCCCGTGTCGATTGTTTAATAGCTCCCCTTCGGTTTTTCACCAGCCTTCAAAGGCAACAACTGGGCACGAAGCTCACCATCGGGATGTTGAGCCGTATGGACATGAACGTAGAGGTTACCGGCGAGGAAGCTGGCGTACTGGGCATCGTTCAATTTGGTGTTGGGCGGAACGGCATAACTGTCATCGGCGGTTTTTCCCAGGGTAACGATGACTGGCCCGTTCTTGCCGGCGGGGGCTTCGTGGATATGCACCATCGTCGGTGCCAGCCCGAAGGTCTTGATGCTGCCAATTACCACGTGGTTAGGCGTAATCGTGAATTGACCGGTGCCGCGGGCTGTCGTCATGACCGGCGGCACCACGGTGCTGCCGGTCAGCGAAACTGAAATCGGTTCCTGGGCGTAGAGGTTGGTCGAGGCCAGAAAAATCAGGGCGAGCGGCGCGATCCGGCTGAACAGACGGGTGCGGAATGATTGATTGAGCATGTTTGACTCCTCGAAAAATAGTTGGAATGGGGGCGGTTGGGGCAAGTAGAAAGGCGTTTGTCCGGCCTATCTGCTTTCTTTGACCGCACTGAAAGAAAAAAATTTCTTCAGGTAGCCCGGTCAACTGGCAAAAGCCCCGCATTTCCGCTGTCTCTCTGCATCTCTGCGGTTCAACAGAATTTTCGAGGTTGATGCTTTGCAACTATTTTGCAGGGCATCAAGATGGTGTCGATTTTAAATGGCGACTTTGCCGACCGCCCGCAGTTCCGCCTCAAGTGTTTTGGCCCGGCTGATGTCGTTGAAGGTAATGACCACGCCATCTATGACGTTTTCCAGAGTGCGGTAGGGCATGATCTTGACCTGAAACCAACGCCCGTCGCCCGTGGCAACTTCACGATCGGAAAAAGCCAGCGTGTTCAGTACCTCCTCGGCATCGCTGGGCAGATTGGCGTAGCTCAGGCTGGTCACAATATCGGAGAGCGGCCGACCGAGATCGCTCGGGATCAGTTTGAAGAGGCGTGTTGCTTGTGTCGTGAAGCGTCTGACGTGTAGCGCGTTATCAAGGAATATGGTGGCGATATCGGTACTGTTGAGCAGGTTTTTCATGTCATTGTTGGCTGACGAAAGCTCATCGACTTTGGTTTGCAGTTCGATATTGACGGTCTGCAGTTCTTCGTTGAGCGACTGCATTTCCTCCTTCGAGGTGGTCAATTCTTCATTGGTGGACTGCAATTCCTCGTTGGTCGATTGCAGTTCCTCGCTGGCCGATTTGACCTCTTCCTGCGACGTTTGCATTTCTTCGTGCAGACGCTTGATTTCCTGCTTGGCCTGGGCCAGCGCCGTTGCCAGCTCCAGTTCGCGTTCCGCCCGGCGGGGTGTTTTTTTGCCGGCCACCATTGTCGGCAGGGGTGATTCGGCAATGCTGGCGACCTCGGTGAGGATCAGCATCGCCATGCCGCACAGCGCGCCGGGTTCCTTGATCGGATACACCGTTAAATCGACGCTTTGCCGACTGTCGTTAGTGCCAACCTGCAAATCACGGCAAATCACGGTTTCACCGCTACGCAGCGCCTGGGGCAGTGCCAGGGAGATTTCCTGACGCAGGCCCTGGCGCGCCATGGCGTAAATATTCCAGTTAACCTTGCCCGCCGCTGGCTCGAGATATTTTCCTGTGCGCCCGTTGATGTAGACCAGATCACCGCTGGCGGTGACCAGTACCGCGGCGGGTGAGAAGTTCTGAAGCAGCAACTGATCAGCAAGGTTTTGCAGGTTAGGCGGGGCGGATTTGGGCTTGGTGTCCATAACAGACTCAGTGTTGGTTGGGGTGTGACGGCTAGGAAATTCAAGTTCGTTGGCCGGTGTGATGCTGCTATTGCGCCGGAACAGACGCGCCTTGCTTTCCAGTGGGTCGAACAGCTCGTTCAAGCCGCCAATGGATTCGGCGCTGCCCAACATTAAAATGCCGCCCGGTTTCAGGCTGTAATGGAAAATCGGCAGCAGTTTTTTCTGTAAATCGGGGCCAAGATAGATCAAGAGATTGCGGCAGCTAAGGAGATCCAGCTTGGTAAAGGGTGGATCCATGATCAGGTTTTGCGGTGCGAAAACCACCATGTCGCGAATTTTTTTGGCAACCCGAAAACTGCCCCCTTCGTCAACAAAAAAACGCTTCAGGCGCTCTTCCGAAACATCAATCGCGATATTGGCCGGATAGACGGCGCGCCGGGCTTTTTCAATCGCGTCCTGGTCGAGATCGGTGGCGAAAATTTGCAGCGATTGGCGTGTTGGCGGATTTTGTTTTTCCTGCAATTCACGAAAGCTGATGGCAAGAGAGTAGGCTTCTTCGCCGCTCGAACAGCCCGCTACCCACGCCCGTAAGGTGCTGCGCGAAGGGTTGTTGGCGAGCATTTCGGGCAGGACTCGATCTTGCAAATAAGCCCAGGTGGCCGGATCGCGGAAAAAATTGGTGACGCCGATCAGGAGTTCCTTGAACAGCAGGTCAAGCTCTTGTGGGTTTTCGTTGAGGTAATGCACGTAGTCGCCAATCCGCTTTAGCTGGTGAATGGCAATACGGCGCTCGATGCGGCGGTAGAGCGTGGTTTTCTTGTAGAGCGAGAAATCTTGCCCCGTTCTCTGGTGCAACAGAATGCAGATTTTGTTGAAGGCGCTGAGATGTGCTGCTGACTCAGTGGCCACATTCAGATCGACGCTCTTGGGCGAACTTTTCAGGTTCAGCGTCGCAATAATGCGTTGTGGCAAGGCGTCGGCCGGGGCGATGATGTCGGCCAGGCCGGCATTGATGACGCTCTTCGGCATGCTGTCAAATTTGGCGTTGGTCAGCGTTTGCGCCAGCACCAGGCCACCTTGCTCCTTGATGGCGCCGGCACCGAGGGTGCCATCAGAACCCATGCCGGAAAGAATGACGCCGATGGCCAGTTCATGGCGATCATCGGCGAGTGCGCGAAAGAAAAAATCGATCGGCAGGCGCAAGCCGCGCGCAGCCACGGGTTCGAGCAAATAGAGACTGTCGTGCAGGATGGAAAGATCGCTATTGGGGGGGATGACATAAACGCAGTTCGGTTTGACTTTCATCCGGCTTTTGGCCTGGGCGACCGGCATCAATGTCGAGCGCTGCAGCAGTTCCGGCATCATTCCTTTGTAGTCAGGGTCGAGGTGCTGGATGACGACAAAGGCCATGCCGCTAGCGATGGGGACATGGCTGAGGAACTGCTCCAGCGCTTCAAGTCCGCCAGCCGAGGCGCCGATGGCAACGATCGGGAATTTTCGGTAAAGCGGCATGGCTGCTTTATCGGCCAGCGCTTTGGGCCTGGCCTGGCTCGTCCTTGCGTTGCTTGGCATGGGCCGGAACTCGCTGATTGGTCTTGGGCTGTCTAGCTTGCGCTGTATCCGGCAGCGCGGCAATTGCTATCTGATTTTGTCCCATTATTCTGGCTTGCTTCAAGGCCTGATCCGCACGCTTGAACCCCTCGCCGGCGGTTGCATCGGTGGCATAAATTGCGCTGATACCAACGCTGATTGTGATCGGGATACACTGATCTGCGATATTGATCGACGTTTCTGCGGTTTTGTTACGCAGGCGCTGGACGAAAACATTGGCGGCTGTTCGATCACTATCGGGAAGCAGCACGGCAATTTTTTCATCGTCGATTCGTCCGGCAATATCGATATCGCGAATCTCTCGACATAGCAAGGCTGAAAAGAGGGCAAGTGCGGCATCCCTGGCCAGAGGGCCGAGTGCCGTGTTGATGGCGCTGAGATGATCAAGACTGAAAAAGACCATCGCGCAGGATTGGTTGACCGTGCGTTTTAGCCGGGCATGGGCCAGTTTTAAGTGAGAGTCAAAGTGTTCCCGGCTGGATAAGCTGGTGAGTGGGTCGATCCGCGCCAGGCGGCGCAGTTCCATTTCCATTGCTTTCGCGGCCGTGACATCCTCAAAAACAGTCAGAGCGGCGTTATGACCTTCCCACGTCAC
>JAUYQT010000265.1 GCA_030697085.1 Azonexus sp.
AACGCCACTTCGAAGAGCAGGATTTGAATGTATTGAATGGAAAAATGCAGTTAACGAGGCATATCCTGGAACGAAATCCGGGTAGTCAGCCGAAAGAGACGCTGACCCAGCAATTGGATGATGCGCTGACGGGGCATCATGGGCTGATCGTTGCTGTCTATGACCAGAATGGCGAAACACTGTATGCCAACGAATCCATGGTCTTTCCGCAGGAACTACTAAGCATTGGCGCGACATCAAAGCGCGAGCAGCCCGCCAAATGGAATAGTAACGATGGCCAGCCATGGCGGGGAATTTCCTCGATGGTCAAGCTAGGCACCGATGGCGGCGGTAGTTACACCGTGGCAATTGCCACCGAAATCACTCATCACGAGCACTTCATGACCTCTTTCCGGCAGACCTTGTGGGGGTTCATGAGCATGGCAACCCTGGCGATGGGGTTTCTCGGCTGGTTTGTCGTCCGGCGCGGCCTATTGCCGTTGCTGGCCATTAAGCGCCAGGCTGCCGAGATTACCGCCAATCGCCTGCATACCCGCTTGCCGGTCGAAGCCATCCCACGCGAATTGGCTGATCTGGCCGATACCCTGAATGGCATGCTTTCGCGCCTGGAAGAGTCCTTTCAGCGTCTGTCGGATTTTTCATCGGACTTGGCCCATGAGTTGCGAACGCCGGTCAGCAATCTGTTGACCCAGACCCAAGTCACGCTCTCGAAAGCACGCTCGGCGGACGACTATAGGGACATCCTGGCGTCGAATGCGGAGGAGTTCGAGCGCCTGTCGCGTACCATTTCCGACATGCTCTTTCTGGCCAAGGCCGACAACAACCAAATCATCCCGAACCAAGAGCCGATCAATCTCGCCGAGGAAATTGGCGATTTGCTGGAGTATTACGACGTGCTTGCCGAAGAGAAGTCGGTTGCCTTGTCACTCTCTGGTGGCGGCCAAATCGTCGGAGACAGATTGATGCTGCGCCGCGCTGTCAGCAATCTGCTATCTAATGCGCTGCGACATACACCGAACGAGGGCAAGGTTACCGTTCGAGTCGAAAAAAACAGTGAAGGCAGGATTCTGGTCTCCGTCGAGAACACAGGGAGCGACATCCCGGCCGAACATTTGCCTCGCCTGTTCGATCGTTTCTACCGTGTCGACAGTTCGCGCCTGCGCACGACAGAAAATTCAGGCTTAGGGCTCGCGATAACCCAATCTATTGTGTTCGCTCACGGTGGGGATGTGAGCGTAAATTCGGAAGGTGGAAAAACGCGCTTCACACTCTCTTTACCCTGTATCCATCAATAGTCATTGGTTACTCTGAAAAGACGACGATGAGCCAAGTTGATCTCTACCTCGATGCCGCTGAACGGGCCAACACCCGACGCAGCTACGCGTCAGCCATCCAGCACTTCGAGGTCGAATGGAGTGGCTTGTTGCCAGCGACCATCGATTCGATTGCTCGCTATTTGGCGGCCTACGCCGAATCACTGTCGCTTAACACGTTGAAACACCGCCTCGCAGCGCTGTCGCGCTGGCATCAGGACCATGGTTTTCCGGACCCGACGAAAGCCCCGAAAATTCGGCAATTGTTGAAAGGTATCCGAACCCTGCATCCAACCCAGGAAAAGCGGGCCAAGCCGCTGGAACTGGAAATCCTGCGCGGCGTTGCCGACTGGCTGACGTCAGCCACGGCCGCAGCGGTTAGCCGGGGCGATTCGACCAAAGCCCTGCGACACACCCGTGATCGAGCTCTGGTTCTCCTCGGATTCTGGCGCGGATTCCGTTCCGACGAACTAGCTAACCTACGCATCGAGTTCATCGAGATCAAGTCCGGCGAGGGGCTGACCTGTTTCTTGCCCCGCAGCAAGGGGGATCGCAACCTGGAAGGGAGACGCTACTCCTGTCCGGCGCTGTCCCGGCTGTGTCCGGTCGAGGCAGTCGAAGACTGGCTGGCTTTGTCCAAACTGTCGGCGGGACCGCTATTTCGCAAGCTCGACCGCTGGGGGCACCTATCCGAGGCTGAACTGACCCCGAGCAGCATCATTCCCATGCTTCGAAAGTTACTGAGCCAGGCAGGTGTGGCCGATGCAGAGTCCTTCAGCAGTCACTCGTTACGCCGGGGTTTTGCTCAGTGGGCGGGCATGAGCGGCTGGGATATCCGGGAGTTGATGAGCTATGTGGGCTGGCGTGACGTGAAGGCTGCCATGCGCTATCTGGATGGGGTCAGCATCGACCAGAAAGCGCGTTTCGAGCAGGGTCTGGATCGGGCGCTACCGGAGAAACAGCCTATTCCAACCCCGCAACTGCCGAATCTACCTGAGGTCGCTCTCACAACGATCGAGGTATCCATCGATCTATCTGCCTTCAACGGTGGTAGCCGACGCGCCATCGCTAATGCCTTGCGGGATATGGTGAGTACCTGTCTTGCCCGGTTTCAGGCACAACCTCTGGATCAGGAAGGCCGACGATATCAAATTTTCGTGCCAACCCCGTCGATCGATATTCTGGACGATCACCTCTACTCATTGCTCGATGAACTCCATCGCATTGCCGATACACGCGAATGTTTTCTGGAGGCTGTCTGCCGCGACACAGCCAGTGGCAGGCACTGGGACTGATACTGCATGACCCAGCTTCACGAGACCGCATATCCCCGTCTGAAGGCAGACCCCTCAGCACAGGATCTCGACGAGATTTATACCCTGACACACGATGAAATTGCGTTCATCGACAAGACCGTCAAGCGTCCCATTGCTCGCTCGGCTGCCTTCATCTACCTGAAGCTGTTTCAGCGTCTTGGGTACTTCGTCCACATCAGGGATGTCCCGTCAGCGATTCGCCAACACATCGTGGCCCAAACGGGGTATCGGCCAGCAAGGGCCGATGAACTTCGGCAGTTCGACCGAACGACGGCGCGCACCACCTTGATTGCTGCCTTGCGACGCTACTTGAACGTTCGCCCTCTGGACGATCAGGGACGCGCTTGGTTGCGGCATATTGCAGAAACCGCCGCAGACAGCCGGCATGTGGTGGCCGACATCATCAATGTGATGCTCGAAGAACTGGTGCATCATCGCTACGAATTGCCCGGTTTCTCCACGCTCGATCGGTTGGGCATCCAGGCCCGGGAAAATATCCACGACGTCCATTTTGCGAGTATTGCCGACCAACTTGATGCCAAGGTGAAAACCTTGATCGACAACCTGTTCAAGGTCAAGTCGG
>JAUYQT010000432.1 GCA_030697085.1 Azonexus sp.
GCGATATCAAGCTGCCAAGCGCGGTCGTTGGCACCCTGGGCATGGGGGCGCTATTCCATGACATCGGGCGCAAGGAAATCCCCAACCGGATTCTGTTGAAGACCGAGCCGCTAACCCAGGCCGAGCGCCATCTCTACGAAATGCACTGTCAGTACGGTGTCGAAATTGGCAAAAAATTGCAGTTTACCGCGCCGGTACTGGCCATCATTCACGAACATCACGAGTTTTTTGACGGCACGGGCTACCCGCAAAAACTTAAAGGGGAGAACATCGCCTTGTTGGCGCGCATTGTCGCGATCGCCAATCATTACGACGAGTTGTGTAATCCGATCAACATTATTGATGCCCTGACGCCACACGAAGCGCTGTCCCTGATGTTCGCCAAGCTACGCAGCAAGTTCGATCCTAAACTGATACAGATCTTGATCCGTTGCCTGGGCGTTTATCCACCCGGAACGATCGTTCAGCTTTCCAATGGCGTCATCGGCATGATTGCTACGGTCAACGCCAATAAACCGATGAAACCACTGGTCGTCGCCTACGATGCCGAGATTCCCAAGGACGACGCGATTCTGGTTGATCTGGAGCGCGAAACTGATTTGAACATTGCCAAGGCCATTCGTCCAGCGCAGGTACCGATCGACATTTACAACTATCTCAGCCCGCGCAAACGGGTTAGTTATTACTTCGATGCCGGGCAACCGGGACAAGCAAAGGTAGCCCCATGATCAGCCTAGAACGCTTGATGCTCGATCACAGCCCAAGCATGATGCTTCTGGTCGAACCGACACAACTGCAGATTGTCCTGGCCAATCTGGTTGCCTGCCAAACATTGGGCTACCCGGACGACGCCCTGCCGGGAATGACGATCACCGATATCGAGAGCTCGCTACAGGACGTCTTCTATTGGGAAGATGTCCGTAACGGTCAATATCAGGACATCAACGGTCAGGAAGGACTATATCAATGCGCCGATGGCGCCATGCTGACGGTGATTAAATCCGTGCGCGTCGTCGATCATCAGGGCAGCCCGCTGCTGCTTGTCCAAGCGCGGGATATTCAGAACGAACGCCAGGTTGAAGATGCGCTGGAGCAAACGCTCTCGCAACTGCGAGCAACGCTGGAATCAACCGGCAACGGCATTCTGGTAATCAACTGGCAGGGCCGGATCACCAGCATGAACCGCCTGTTCAGCAGCATGTGGAATATTTCCGAAGACCTCCTGCTTGAGCGCAACGAAACCGCCATTCTCGAACGAATTTGCGAACAGGTAGAGAATGCCGAAGCCTGCCACCAGCGTTTGCAGGCTACGGTCGACAGCGTTGAAACCGAGGAACTGCTCCGCCTCAAGGATGGCCGGGTTTTTGAATGCCGATCACGGCCACAATATTTGGGCGAACACATTGTTGGCCGGGTTTTCGGCTACAACGACATCACCGAACGAACGCGGGCTGAAGAAGCGCTGCGCGAATCGCGCGACAAACTTGAAGAAAGAGTCCGCGAACGGACGGCTGACCTGCAGGCCGCCAATGCCAATTTACTGGCTGAGAAAACACGCCAGGAAGAACTAATCAAGAAGCTCGAAGAAGCCCAGAACCAGCTTTTGCAATCCGAAAAAATGGCTTCAATTGGCCAGCTAGCCGCTGGCGTAGCCCATGAAATCAACAACCCGATCGGCTTCGTCAATTCCAATCTCGGCACCCTGCAAAACTACATAAACAAGATGCTGCGCCTGCTGACGGCTTATGAGCAAATCGAAAAAGGCCTGCTTGATGAAGCCTTGCAAGAGATAAAAAATCTGAAGTCGGAACTGGATATCGAATTCCTGCGCGAAGATATCGGCAGCCTGCTCAGCGAATCACTTGATGGCTTGCAGCGAGTCAAACAGATTGTGCGTGACCTGAAAGACTTTTCACACGTCGACAAGGCGGCGCGCGAATTAGCCCAGCTGGAAACCGGGATGGACAGCACACTCAATGTGGTCTGGAACGAATTGAAGTACAAGGCCAAAGTCGTCAAGGAATATGGCGACACGCCAAAGATCGAATGCATGCCTTCCCAGCTCAACCAGGTCTTCATGAACCTGCTGATCAACGCCGCGCACGCCATCGAAGAGCACGGCCAGATCACCATTCGCAGCGGCCACAACGAGGAAAATATCTGGATGGAAGTGGAGGACACCGGCAAAGGCATCGCCCCGGAACATCTCGGACGAATCTTCGAGCCCTTCTTCACCACCAAAGCGGTCGGCAAAGGCACCGGGTTGGGGCTTTCGCTCGCCTACGGGATCGTCAAGAAACATGATGGACGGATCGACGTGAGCAGTGAAGTCGGCAAAGGTTCCGTATTTAGAGTCAGCCTGCCGCGCCATACCGAGGCCGACAAAAATGAACCTGCATCAGAATGAGTAGCTTGCACGTTTAAGCGACTGGGCCATCCTGACCCAATCGGCACATCCCGCTCTTCCCGGCTTGTGGCAAACTTCAGCCCATGCACGCCTTCCCCCATCTTTCTGCGGTCGACTGGATTTCCGTGGCGATTTTCTTCGCCTGCTGGGCCGGCTATGCCTGGTTTTCCGAACATAGTCAGCGAGGAGCCGCCGGGCTGATCGGAACCAGCCACGGCTATCGGCTACTCTGGGCCTACCGCATGCTGGAGCGCGACATCCGCGTGACCGACTCGACGCTGATCGGCAATTTGATGACCAGCGTTTCCTTCTACGCCAACACCACAATCTACATCATCGCCGGCCTGGTCGCTGCCCTTGGTGCCTCCGACAAACTGCTCAACATCACCAACGAATTACCCTTCGGCGGCGCTGGCAATCGTGAGTTGCTGGAGATCAAGCTGATGCTGGTGCTCGCCTCCTTCGTCTTCGCTTACTTCAAATTCACCTGGTCGCTACGCCAGTTCAATCTGCTCTCGATTCTGGTCGGCGCCGCGCCGCTCGGCCAAACCGGCGAGCCGGGCATCGACACGTACGCGCACCAACTCGCCGGCGCCAACAATCTGGCGGGCGACGACTTCAATCGCGGTATCCGCGCCTACTACTTTGGCCTCGCCGCCTCCGGCTGGCTGCTCCACCCTGCGGCACTCGGCCTATTGGCGCTGAGTGTGCTGATCGTTCTTTACCGACGCGATTACCGCTCTGCCGCCCTCGACATCCTGCGCAGCAAGCCCTGAACCGGATGAGCCCGAAAAACCAACTTGCCGGCATCGGCTTTGGCTTGCTTGCCTATGGCA
>JAUYQT010000434.1 GCA_030697085.1 Azonexus sp.
AGCGCCTGACTACCTTCCCCGAAGGTTATGTGCTGCACTCCCGCGTCAAAAAAATTGCTGATGACCGCGCCGCCATGGGCGAAGGAAAGCTGCCAGTTGACTGGGGTATGGCGGAAAATCTTGCCTATGCTTCCTTGCTGGTATCGGGTTACGGCGTACGGATCTCTGGCGAAGACGTTGGTCGTGGCACCTTTTTCCATCGCCACGCGGCATTCCATGACCAAAATCGGGAAAGCTGGGATGAGGGCACCTACCATCCGCTGAGCAACCTGCAAGAAAAGCAGGCTGGCTTCCAGTGTTACGACTCTGTCCTTTCCGAAGAGGCGGTTCTTGCTTTTGATTACGGCTATGCGACTGCCAATCCTTACGAACTCGTCGTCTGGGAAGGTCAGTTTGGTGACTTCGCCAATGGTGCTCAAGTGGTTATCGACCAGTTTATTGCCTCCGGCGAAGCCAAATGGGGGCGTGCTTGCGGTCTGGTCATGCTCCTGCCGCACGGTTACGAAGGCCAGGGGCCGGAACATTCGTCGGCCCGTCTCGAACGCTTCATGAACCAGTGTGCCGAAATGAATATGGAAGTCTGTGTGCCGACCACGGCAGCTCAGGTCTTCCACATGCTGCGCCGTCAGGCACTACGCATGCAGCGTAAGCCGCTGATCGTCATGTCGCCCAAGTCGCTGCTACGTCACAAAGATGCTGCATCGCCGTTGGAAGACTTGGCCAATGGTGAATTCAAGCGTGTTATTGGTGAAATTGACGAACTCGACGGCAAGAAGGTCAAGCGTGTCGTTCTTTGTTCGGGCAAAGTCTATTACGACCTGCTGGCCGCTCGTCGCGAGAAGAAAATTACTGATATCGCAATTGTGCGTGTTGAGCAGCTTTATCCCTTCCCGAAAGCTTCACTGCAGGTCGAACTGGCCAAATATCCGAAAGCGGCCGAGATCGTCTGGTGTCAGGAAGAGCCGCGTAATCAGGGCGCCTGGTACTGGATCGCCTCCCGTCATCATCTTGACTCCGAGATTGGGACCAAGCAGAAAATGCTGCTGGTCTCCCGCCCGGCTTCACCATCACCGGCCGTTGGTTATCTGGCCAAACATAACGAGCAACAGAAGGCGCTGGTCGAGTCCGCGTTGGGCAAGATTGAGTACTAATAACTACAACAGAGTGGAGTCATTATGAGCATTATTGAAGTTCAAGTTCCCCAGTTGTCCGAGTCCGTTGCCGAAGGCACGCTGGCAACCTGGAAAAAGAAAATTGGCGATAGCATCGCCCGCGACGAAATCCTTGTCGACATCGAAACCGATAAGGTCGTCCTCGAAGTTCCATCTCCTGGCGCCGGCGTTCTGATTGAAATCATCAAAGGCGACGGTGATACCGTTGTCTCCGGTGAGCTGATTGCCCGTATCGATACTGAAGCAGTGGCAGGCGTAACAGCTCCCGCCGCTGAAGCACCCAAAGCTGCTGCCGTTGCCGCAGCTCCGGCCGCTGCGGCTCCTGCAGGCACGGCCAGCCCATCCGCCCGCAAGATTCTTGACGAAAAGGGTGTGGCTGCCGCGGACGTCGCTGGATCGGGTCGTGGTGGGCGTGTGACGAAGGAAGATGCCGTTGCGGCTCAACCGAAGGCAGCTGCTCCGTCTGGTCCGGTTGCCGCCCCGGCAGCAGTCAAGGCCGCTCTGCCGACCCCAAGTACGGGTGTTGATCTGGCCAGCCGTACCGAGCAACGCGTCCCGATGTCGCGTTTACGTGCCCGCATCGCTGAGCGTTTGCTGCAATCGCAAGCGACCAATGCCATTCTGACCACGTTCAACGAAGTGAACATGGGCCCGATCATGGCGCTGCGCAAGCAGTACGGTGACAAGTTCGAGAAAGCCCACGGGGTTCGTTTGGGCTTTATGGGTTTCTTCGTCAAGGCTGCCTGTGCCGCCCTGCAGAAGTTCCCGGTGCTCAATGCTTCGGTTGATGGCAATGACGTTGTCTATCATGGCTATATCGACATCGGTATCGCGGTCGGTTCGCCGCGCGGCCTGGTCGTGCCCATCCTGCGAAAT
>JAUYQT010000500.1 GCA_030697085.1 Azonexus sp.
GGGTGGAAAGTAGAAGTCAGGCAGCGATTCAAAGGGGTCGGAAACCAGCACATGCGAGAGTTTGTCTTGCGGACGAGCAGTCATCGACAGGCAGTAGCCGAGGTAAAAACCCATGGTTTTTCGGCCGCCGGCAATGGAGACGTGGAGTTCAGTGGCCGGGTCGGCGGTGAATTGACGAACCAGTGCATGAATGGCGTCGGCGGCGCGGGCGTTGTCTTCCGGGCTGCGGATGTCGCTGAGTGGTTGACCTTTTTCGTCGAGGATCAGGTGGATATTTTCTGGTGGGAAACTGATCTTTTCGCCGACCGGATAGTCTCGGCAAAAGGCGAGAAATTGGCCGACGCTGGCATCAAGTAGCGACAGACGGGCGCGTTCAGCGCCCTCGCGGCTGGTGATGAGATGAATTTCGTCGGGTATCCAGGGTGGGCTCTGAACGACGGTGAGAGCGTACAGGGTTTCGGTAAGGATTTGCGGTGAGAGACCGGTAACGGCAAGCAGGATGCGTTTGTTGGTATTTTTCATGATGTGATTATGACTTGTTGATATGGGGTGCGGCACCAAGCGGGGTGGGCAGGCCGGTCCATTGAATGCCCTCGGGCAGGGTGGCACGGCCGATGCGTTCCTGCAGGCCACGGCTGGGGAGCGGGTAGCAACGTACGTCGTCGGTTTTTGGGTCAATCAGGCTGTTGACCGTGGCAAGGCATTCGGCCAGTCCTTTTTCGCTGCCGATGTAGAGAAAAATGCTGTATTCGATCGGTGTGGCGCGGTTGACCATGGCCCGGTGTACGCGGCCAAGACGTTTGGGGTTGGTGATGTCGTAACCGATCAGCCAGTTTTGCGTCATGCGAATGCCTCTTCGTATTGATCGCTCGCTGGCGTGTTGCCCGGGTTGCCAGGCGCATTGCTGACGGCAGCGGCGACGTCGCTGGTGGCTTCAGCCAATTGGCGGCGAAAGCTTTCGGCCTGGCTTTCGTAGGCAGCGTAGTAGCGACTGCGCCCCGCTTTGACGAGCAGGCAGGCGCCGTCGGTTTTGGAGAAATCATCGGGGCTGAGCGTGCCTTGGCGGAAGAGCGCAAGGACAAAACGGTCGGCTTGTGGGCGCAGGGCTTCCATGATGTCGCAGGCCAGTGATTCACGGCCGAAGTTCAGGGCGTGATAGAAGCCGATAAAGGGATCAAGACCGGTTCCGTAAAGGGCGAGCACGGCTTCGGCGTGGAGCAGGGTGTAAGTCAGTGAGAGTACGGCATTGACCGGATCGCGCGGTGGTTGGCGGTTGCGCCCGGAGAAATGCAGGCTTTCCGGCAGGATTTCAGCCAGGGTTTCGAAATAGGCGGCTGCAGCGGCGCCTTCGATGCCGCGCAGGGAGGCGATGCTGGTTTGGGCGTCAATTTTTTCGATGATGCCGCCCAGTCGTTTTTCGCAGGTGGTCAGCGGGTAGCGGTGCATGAGGTCGGCAGTGCGACGTTCGCTGATGAAATCGAGCTGACCTTGCAGTTTGGCGGCAACGACGGCGCGGGAGAAGCGCAGGCAGAAGTCTTCATCGAGCGACAGGCGGTATTGCGCGATGCGCCGGGCGGCGTCGTTGTGCGGCCGGCCAAGAAGCAGACTGGGGGTGCCTTTGCGGCCGGATAGTACAACGATGCCGATGCCATGTTCGCCCAGTTTTCCAAGCAGGCTGGCGGTGAGTTTGACGTCGCCGCGCAGGAATACTCGGGATAGCGGATGCAGCGGCACGGTGCCGACCCGTTCGCCATTTTCGGTGAAGACGAGGGCTTCCCCATCGACTTTGAGTTCGACGCCGCGACGGTCAACGTAAAGGCTGGTCATTTTTCTGGCTCCTCAGAGGATCATGAAAGTGCCGGAGCTCACCGGCTGAGCGCTGCCAAAGCAGCTGATTTTCTGGCGCG
>JAUYQT010000589.1 GCA_030697085.1 Azonexus sp.
CTGTCGGTAAAGCCTTCGATGAGCACCGTGCGCTGCGAATTTTGCTGCAGAACCTGAGCCAGCTTCTGGACCGTGCCCAAGCCTGCCGGATTCAACTGCGCCTGATCGGTTGCGAACAAGACATCGCCCAGGGTAATGACCATGCCGCGCTCGGTTTTCTTGGCGGCGAGTTCAGCCAACTGCGCTTGCAGATTGGCGTTGCGCGCCAGGGCATCCCGCGTCTGCTGCTGGGCATAGGCCGTGTCGTCACGCGCCGCATCGGCTGCCGCACGCGATTGATCTGCGCTCAGTTTGGCCTGGTCGGCTTCATTGGTCCGTTGATCCAGACGCATCTGATCGCGCTCCTTGCCGGACTTGGCAACCTCATCCTCGGCGGATTTCTGCCGGGCGACTTCCTGCGTCGTGGCGATTTTTTGCTTGGCCAGATAAGCCAGCTTGTCGATCTCCTCGGCGCTGTCATTGTTGTCAGCGGCAGTGTTGGCTTTGCTCATGGCATCGCCAGCTTGCTTCATTTCGAGCGGAGCGAAGCGGGCTACTTTGGGATTGTTCTGCGCTGCCTGATATTCCTGGCGCGTCTGGTCGAGCAAGCTGGTGGTATTAGGCAGCGAACTGCAGGCCCCGAGCAAAGCAGCGATCACCAGCAGCGTTGGCGTAAAAATTGGCTTTTTCATGATTGAGTCCTTTGAGATTTTGGCAGGCGCGGCATCAACGAAAATCATCGATGCCACTGCATTGGATGGCGCTGGTGTTACTTCCTGTTGCGCTCCAACTCCTGGCGCAAAACCTGAATGTCTTCCTGAATGGCTTCTGCTGCAGCCTGTGCCTTGGCCGAGTTGGCTTTGGCTTGCGCCAGCTTGGCGTCAGCCTGGGCCTGGTTGGCTAGATCAGAGGCAAGTTCGTAATCCTTGTCGATCATCGCCTTGTTGGCGCGATCCAGTTTTTCCCGGGATGAACGCATCTCAACCGGGGCAAACTCGGCACCGCCCGCCCCTGCGGCATTGTCGACAGCCGCCTTCGAGACGGCGACATCGGCCGTGGCGGGCGTTTTCATGCTGCTGCAACCAAAGGTCGTGAGTACGGCAGCGCCGCAGAGGGCGACGACCCATTGCCTTGAATTCATGTTCATTTCGTTTCTCCGTTTAGTCCGATCACTGAATGGATCGGGATTGATGCTTCTGCACGGAGTTATATGTCGCGGCTTAAATCGCATCTGTACGCTGACGCACGGTAAATGCGGCCATGTCGCGGTTGACTGCCGGACAAGTGACTGGCAAACCAATTTTCGGGGAAGCTC
Organism: Azonexus sp.; assembly: GCA_030697085.1. Lineage (GTDB taxonomy): Bacteria > Pseudomonadota > Gammaproteobacteria > Burkholderiales > Rhodocyclaceae > Azonexus. The sequence goes on from JAUYQT010000589.1 coordinate 1,295, forward strand.
AAAACAAGAAAAAAGCCGCGTCTGGTTTCCCAAGGCGCGGCTTTTTGGGCGGCGAAACGCGTTACATCATGCCCAGCGTCCGCGGTAGCCAGAGCGAAATTTCCGGCACGTAGGTGATCAGGATCAGGAAGGCAAGCATCGCGTACAACCAAGGCAAGACAGCCATTGTCATCTCGCTCATACCGGCGCGGGTAATGCCGCTGGCAACAAAGAGATTGAGCCCGACCGGCGGCGTAATCATGCCGATTTCCATGTTGACCGTGATGATGATGCCGAAATGCACCGGATCAATCCCGAGCGCTACCGCCACCGGGAAGAGGATCGGGGCAAGGATGAGGATGATCGACGACGGCTCCATGAAATTGCCGGCCACCAGCAGCAGCAAATTGACCATGATCAGGAAGGCGACCTTGCCCATACCCATACTGACCATCCAGTCGGCAATGCTTTGTGGAATCTGCTCGGAGGTCAGGATGAAGCTGAACAAAATGGCGCTGGCGATGATGAAGAGCAGCATCGAGCTCATATTCGCTGAGTCGAGCAAGACCTTGGGAATTTGCTTGAAGGTGAGATCCTTGTAGACAAAAACCGCAATGATGAAGGCGTAGACCGCAGACATGGCAGCCGCTTCAGTCGGGGTGAATATGCCGGAATAAATTCCGCCCATCACGACGACAATCAGCATCAAGCCCCAAAAAGCTTTACGGAAGGAACCCCAACGCTCGGCCCAACTGGCTTTTGGCAGGCGGGGATAACCACCTTTACGCGCTTGCCACCAGGTGGTTATCCCGAGCACAACAGCGAGCAGGAAACCCGGCACAACACCCGCCATGAATAGCGCACCCACCGAAGAGTTGGTGGTCACGGCATACATTACCATCACGATGGAGGGCGGAATCAGGATGCCCAAACCACCGGCAGAGGCGACGACACCTGCGGCAAAACGCAGCGGGAAGCCCTGCTTCAACATGGCGGGAATGAGGATCGAACCGATTGCCACAACGGTGGCCGGCGAAGAACCGGAAACGGCCGCAAACAGCGCGCAAGCCAGCACCGCCGACATGCCAAGGCCGCCAGTCAAATGGCCGACCATGGCGGAAGCGAAGTTGATCATGCGCCGCGCCACGCCACCATGGGTCAAAAAGTTGCCAGCTAGAATAAAGAACGGAATCGCCATGATTTCGAACTTCTCGATACCGGTAAACATTTTCAGCGCCACCGAAGCCACAGGCGTATCGGTAAAAGCGAGCATAAAGCCCAGCACGGTGAGGCCGAGGGCAACACCAACCGGCATACCAACCACCATCAGCGTGAGCAGGAGGCCAAAAATTATCAATGCACTCATGGCTTATTTCTCCTGCTTTTTTTGGTTAGCGGCATGATGGTCTCTTTCCCAATCTCTCTCACTTCTGCCAGCATGCGCATGTTCGCGTTGTTCGGCGATTTCAATTGCTTCACCCAGTGTCAGCACTTCGCCTTCGTCCAGCCCTTCAACGTGGCCATGATCATGCGACGGTAGTTCGCCGGTGCGGCCAAACATGACCATCACTTGAATAAAGCGATAGGCCATCAGGAAGGAACCAAGCGGCACGGCGGCATAAACCATCCAGGTGGGCCATTCGAGATCCGGTGTCGTTGGCCCCTCGTAGTAGTCACCGAGTTCCATGCCGAAGGAGCTTAACGTGACGTAAGCCATGCCGTTTTCCCAAATAAAGGTGGCGCCAAAAAAGCCGATAACCAGCGAGAACAGCACGCCACAGGCCAGGCCCAATTGAATCATCACGGCCCGGGGCTTGTCCTTGAGCTTATTGATGACAATATCAACACCGACGTGGATGCCGGTGCGCACGCCGTAGGCCGCGCCAAACTTCGCCATCCAGACAAAAAGAATAATGCAGAATTCCTGAGCCCAGCCGAAGTCGAGGCCCAGCAGCCAGTCCTGAATACCGGGAATGGCGAACCCGGAAGCGTAGCGGTGCACCACCGAAATGAAGATGATGACCGTCGCGACCGCCATCAGCGTGGCGACGATCGTCTCTTCCAGTCGATCAATTATTTTTCCCATTTACCGTCTCCTCAAAAAAACGCCCGCCGTGGCGCAAGGCACAACAGCGGGCGCTTTCAGATCTGTAAATTACTTGCTCGGATCAAAACCTGTTGCTTTATAGACGCTCTGAATCACGTCCTTGCCAATTCGGCTTTCCATTTGCTTATGTACTGGAGCCAACGCCTTGACGAAGGCAGCACGCTCTTCCTTGGTCGGTGTGTAAACCTCAGTTTTGCCGCTCGCCCGAACCTTCTCCAGCGAGGTATCGTTTTCGATCTTGGCGATCTGATTGGCGTAACGGGTTGACTGAGCCATTGCGTCGTCGAGTTGCCCACGGATATCACTCGGCAGACCATCCCAGAATTTCTTGTTAACAATGACCGCGTAGCCAAGATAGCCGTGCTCGGTCAGCGTCAGATGCTTTTGCACTTCATGCATCTTCTGGGTGTATAGATTGGAAATCGGGTTTTCCGTCCCATCGACCACACCGGTCTGCAGCGCTTGATAAACCTCTGAAAATGCCATCATTTGCGGCAAGGCACCAATACCACGCATTTGGGCTTCGAGTACTTTCGAAGACTGGATGCGCATTTTCTTGCCCTTCAAGTCGGCCGGGGTCTTGATTGGCGTGTTGGCGGAAAACGACTTGAAGCCGTTATCCCAGTAAGCCAGACCGCGAATTCCCTTGGCTTCCAGCTTGCCAAGCAGTTGCGCACCGACCGGACCATTGGTGATTTTGCGCAGCGCATCGTAATCACTAAAAATATAAGGCAAATCGAACACTTCAAATTCCTTGGCACCCAGCGGACCAAATTTGGCCAATGACGGCGCCAGCATTTGAACAGCGCCCAGTTGCAGCGCTTCCATTTCTTCCTTGTCTTTATACAAAGTCGAGTTGGCATAAACCTCAACCTTGACCTTGCCCTTGGTCAGCTCATCCGCTTTCTTGGCGAAGTATTCAGCCGCCTTGCCCTTTGGCGTATCAACCGAAACAACGTGGCTGAACTTGATGACGATAGGTGCCTGAGCATAGGCAGCCATAGACATGGCACCGGCAAACAGACCAATCAGCAGCTTGGAAATTTTCATTTTCTCTCCTCCAGAAGTTAAGTCGCGAAAGCCTAATTGCGACTGGATGAAATTATTACGAAAGGAGTAACCGCTGAATATTGTGGATATCCACAATACCGGCCTCAAGCTAGCCCATAAAATACCTGGGGTACTATTTCCGTTATGGATCAAATGCTCTCAAACACCCCGCACAGCTCACGCCGAATGGGCTGGCTGCTTGCCTTGCCAAAGGTCGGCATTGTGCTGTTGCTCATCGCGTTGCTCTCACTGCTCTGGCTGCTCAATCGCAATGAAATCGAACAGGACCGCGCTGCGCTGATCCAGGATGTGCTCTGGCTCGAGCAAAATCTACACTTTAATTTGAGCCGAAACGAGGAGCAGTTGCTACAACTGGCAGCTGACCTCAGCCATCAGCCCGAGCCGCAAAAAATTTTCCGCCTGCGGGCCTCGCATCAGCTCAAAAACAGCCCTGAAATTTCACAAATAATCTGGTTCGACACGCAACGCAACGTGATTGACGCCTTGCCAACCACCCGGCCACCCGATGCTGACATCGAAGCTTTTGGCCCACCGGTAACGCAAAAGGCGTTTGAAATGGTCAGTCGGCTGGGCAAGGTGATTTACAGCCAGGCTTTTTTCCTTGAGGGCAACCGGGCGTTTATCGAAGTCATGGTACCGATTTATGCCGAGCGCGAATTAAAAGGCGTACTGGCTGCAGTCTATCCGCTTGACCATTTTCTCGCCAAACTGGTCCCGTGGTGGTTTACCGAAAAATATCGGGTCATCATCACCGACGACAACGATATTCAATATGCGACGAAAAGCCATATTGAAGGTGACCGCAACCAGAGCTATGAAATTCCGTTCGACCCGCCCGGTTACGGTTTGAAGCTGCAGATCACCAGCTACCTCGATAGCGATAGCTCGCTACAGCGCTTGTTGACTCTGGTCATCATTATTGTTGCAGCCGCGACGCTCTGGAGCCTCTGGCTGGTTCGCGATTTGATGAAAAAACGCTCGCAAGCCGAGGAGGCACTGCGCGCCGAACACGCTTTTCGAACAGCGATGGAAAACTCGCTAACCGTCGGCATGCGTGCCCGCGATCTCGACGGCCGAATCACTTATGTCAATCCGGCTTTCTGCAAAATGACCGGTTTTCCGAGCGAAGAACTGGTCGGCAAAGCACCGCCAATGCCTTATTGGGTGCCGGAGCAGATCGACGAAACCTACACCTTGCACGCCGCCGTCCTGGCTGGCAAAGCACCGCGGGATGGCTTTGAAATCACTTTCCAACGCCAGGATGGTGAGCGCTTCAATGCCCTGATTTATGAAGCCAGACTCATTGACGGCAAAGGCCAGCACA
>JAUYQT010000620.1 GCA_030697085.1 Azonexus sp.
CACTTGCATTCGTAGAACTCGGGCATGCGGGCCAGCGGCGAGCCGGCGCCGGTGATTTCGACGTTCTCGGGCAGGACGACCGGCAATTGGTCGTCAGGCACCGGCACGTCGCCGCAAGTCTTGCAGTGAATGATCGGGATCGGGCAGCCCCAGTAGCGCTGGCGGGAAATACCCCAGTCGCGCAGGCGGAACTGCACCTTCTTGTCGCCGAGACCTTTGGCGGAAATGTCGGCGGCAATGGCGTCGACCGCAGCTTCGTAGCTCAGGCCGTCGTATTTGCCGGAGTTCACGCAGGTGGCGCGTTGCTTGTCGCCATACCATTCGGCCCATGCGTCGAGCGAGAACGTCTCGCCTTCGGCGGCGATGACCTGTTTGATTGGCAGGTTGTACTTTTTGGCAAAGGCGAAATCGCGCTCGTCATGCGCCGGTACGGCCATCACGGCACCGTCGCCGTAGCTCATCAGCACGTAGTTGCCGACCCAGACTTCGACCTGTTCGCCGGTCAGCGGATGGCTGACGAAGATGCCGGTCGGCATGCCCTTCTTTTCCATCGTGGCGATGTCAGCTTCGGCGACGCCGCCCTTCTTGCATTCTTCGATGAAATTGGCCAGTTCCGGGTTGTCGACTGCAGCACGCGTCGCCAGCGGGTGTTCGGCGGCAACGGCGACGAAGGTGACGCCCATGATGGTGTCGGCGCGGGTGGTGAATACCCACAGCTTTTCATCGGTATTGTCGGCCAGCGGAAAGGCGAAGCGCACGCCGGTGCTCTTGCCGATCCAGTTCTTCTGCATCAGGCGGACCTGCTCCGGCCAGCCGGGCAGGTTATCCAGTTCAGAAAGCAGTTCCTCGGCGTAGGCGGTGATCTTCATGTAATACATGGGGATTTCGCGCTTTTCGATCAGCGCACCGGAGCGCCAGCCGCGGCCGTCGATAACCTGTTCGTTGGCGAGCACGGTCTGATCGACCGGGTCCCAGTTCACAGTGCCGAGCTTCTTGTAAACCAGGCCTTTTTCATAAAGACGGGTGAACAGCCACTGTTCCCAGCGGTAATACTCCGGCGTGCAGGTGGCGAATTCGCGTTCCCAGTCGATGGCAAAGCCGAGCGACATGAGTTGCTTCTTCATGTAGGCGATGTTTTCGTAGGTCCACGCGGCCGGCGGCACGTTATTTTGCAGCGCGGCATTTTCGGCCGGCATGCCGAAGGCGTCCCAGCCCATTGGCTGCATGACGTTGAAGCCCTGCATCTTGTGGAAACGGGAGAGGACGTCGCCAATGGTATAGTTTCTGACATGCCCCATGTGCAGCTTGCCCGACGGGTAAGGGAACATGGAGAGGCAGTAGTATTTTGGCTTGCTGGTGTCTTCAACGGCGCGCGCGGCACCGGTTTTTTCCCAGTGAGTCTGGGCGGCGCGCTCGATGTCGGCCGGGGCGTATTTGTCCTGCATGGGCATGGGCTGAAAGATCGTGATTAAGCACGGAATTATACCGGTTGAACCACTGAGGAGCGGTGATGAGGGCAAGGGCGAGATTGGGTTTGCTGGTTTTTGGCTTGTTTTCAGCGTTGACCGCAGCCGCGCTACCGAATGCGCTGGTTGAGGTTGTGCAGTCGCCGGCCTGGGTCGAACGCGGCGAACGCCGCCTTCCTCTGGCGCCGGGCATGGCATTGGAGAATCGTGATCGCCTGCTGACCGGCAGCGGCGCTCGCCTGGTGGTCCGGCTGGCCGACGGCAGCCGCGCCAGGCTGGGTGAAAACGTCAATGCGACGGTCAACGCCATGAAGCTGGAGAAAAATGGCGCTTTTTCGGCAGCGCTGGATGTTGGCAAAGGTGCTTTTCGCCTGACGACGGACGATGCATCCAGGCCTGAAACGCAGCGTGCGATCAATGTTCGCGCCGGTCGCGTTACCGCTAGCCTTCACGGCGCGGATGTTTGGGGGCGGGCGGGCGCTGGGCAAGATATTGTCTGTCTGTTTGCCGGGCGCATGATTGCCAGTCATCCGCAAGATCAAGCCGTCGAGCTGACTGTGCCCGGGCAATGTCATGGTGCGGAAAAAGACCAGTTGCCGGGCGCGATCGTCGCGCTCGATAAAGCGAAAGCGGCCTTGTTGACGCTCGAAACCGAGCCTCAATATGGCGTTGCAACGCAGCAGACCGGCGGTCGCTGGGCTTTGGATTTTGGCCGTTTTGACCAGAACGGGGCGCTGACCCTGCACGATCAGCTTTCTGCTGCCGGCTATGCCGGTCGAATCAGACCCGTCCGGGTCTCAGGTGCTTACTTGTATGAATTGCGCCTGGAACAACTACTGACCGAGCGCGAGGCGCAATGGCTGGCCGACAAGCTGGCGCGGGAATTGAACAACCCGGCGCCAGTGATTCATCGGCATTAGCGTCACCCGGTCAGGCTATTTTTTGCCCGCGATACATTTGCCCCCAAGTCTTTTGCCAATAGCTGTAAGTATTTTCCGCGGCCATCAGCGAAAGCAGGGACATGCGGGTTTGCTGACGGCACATCCAGGACAGGCGCGGTGCTGGTGTCAGACTGTAAGTGGCCGGTGAGCCAACTTCGTCGTCGACGATCCACAGAAAGCGTTCAATTGCCAAGCCCCAATATTCCGAGCCAGCAGCCGTGCCGGCCAGGTATTCAGCTTCGGAAAGGGCGCGGCGCCAGAGTTTGAGCGCAAGCTCGTCACTGATGCCGGCCTTCCGGGCGATCCAGGGGAGGATTTTCGGGGGATTCATGCTGTTGTTTTTCATGCTGTTACTCCTTTTGTTACGGGGCGCTAGCCGGTACTCTAAAATCGGATAGCCTTAGGGGTGATAAGTTTTACACACCACTTTTTTGTGCACTGCAATATTTTTTTTACCAAGTATACTTCTCGGCTTGTTGAGATAACGCTAAAAAAACCACATTTATTTGCTGCGTTGCACAATAACAACAAATTGGTCATACCAATTTACTTGTTGCCTAAAATTGCAGCACATTCTACGCCTTTAGTCATAGCCTTGGTTGATACATGTCAGATTTACTCGCTAATCTAAATTCCCCGCAACTTCAGGCCGTAACTTTGCCGCCGGTGCATGCCTTGATCCTCGCCGGCGCCGGGAGCGGCAAGACGCGGGTGTTGACGACGCGCATTGCCTGGCTGATATCGACCAGCCAGGTCGGGCCGCATGGCGTGTTGGCGGTGACTTTCACCAACAAAGCCTCGAAGGAAATGACGGCGCGCTTGTCCGCGTTGCTGCCGATTAACACGCGTGGCATGTGGATCGGCACTTTTCATGGTTTGTGTAATCGCCTGCTCCGGGCGCATTACCGCGAGGTTGGGCTGCCGCAGACTTTTCAGATTCTCGATTCTGGCGACCAGTTGTCGATGATCAAGCGGCTGTTGAAGAATCTCAATATTGATGATGAAAAATTCCCGCCGCGCGAGTTGTGTCATTTCATCAATGCCAATAAAGAGCAGGGTATTCGCGCCGCTCAGGCCGAGGCTTACGACAATTACACACAGAAACGCGTCGAGCTTTACGCTGAATATGAAACCCAGTGCAATCGCGAAGGTGTGGTCGATTTTGCCGAATTGCTCCTCCGCTGCTACGAATTGCTGCAGCGCAACGAGCCGCTGCGCCAGCACTATCAGGAGCGCTTCCGCTACATACTGGTCGATGAGTTTCAGGACACCAATCGCCTGCAATACAGTTGGCTGAAATTGCTCGCTGGCGGTGGCGCCAAGGTGTTTGCGGTGGGTGACGACGACCAGAGTATTTACGGCTTTCGCGGCGCCGAGGTGGGCAATATGCGCGATTTCGAGCGCGATTACGCGGGCGCAAACGTGATTCGGCTGGAGCAGAATTACCGTTCGCACGGCAATATCCTGGCGGCGGCCAATGCACTGATTAAAAACAATCGTGAGCGTCTGGGTAAAAATCTGTGGACCGATGCCGGTGCTGGCGAGCCGATCCGGGCTTTTGAGGCTTATTCCGATATCGATGAGGCGCGTTTTGTCGTCGATGAAATCCGTGAGTTGGTGCGGGAGGGCGTTTCGCCGACGCAAATAGCCATTCTTTACCGCTCGAATGCGCAATCGCGCGTGCTGGAACATGAATTGTTCGCCAAGAGTGTGCCCTACAAGGTTTATGGCGGCTTGCGCTTTTTCGAGCGGCAGGAAATCAAGCATGCACTGGCCTATCTCCGCCTGCTGGGCAATCCGGATGATGACACGGCGTTTTTACGGGTTGTGAATTTCCCGACCCGTGGCATTGGCGCTCGTTCGCTGGAGAATTTGCAGGCGAGCGCGCATCAGATGAATTCCAGCCTTTACAACGCCGCCGCTTCGCTGACGGGCAAGTCTGGCCAGGCGGTGGGGGCATTTATTCGCCTGATTGAAAGTCTGCGCCAGGAAACCGAGAATTTGCCGCTGCCGGAAATGGTCGAGCACATTGTCGAAAAAACCGGCCTCGCCCAGCATTATCGGCTTGAAAAAGAAGGCCAGGAGCGGCTGGAAAACCTCGATGAACTGATTAATGCGGCTGCCACCTTTGTCGATGCCGAAGGTGCTATTGGCGAAGGCGGGGCGCTGGTTTCCTTCCTGACGCATGCCTCGCTGGAAGCCGGTGAGCATCAGGCCGGCGAAGGTGACGAAGCGGTGCAATTGATGTCGGTGCATGCCGCCAAGGGCCTGGAATTCGATGTCGTTTTCGTCAGTGGTCTGGAGCAGGGCTTGTTTCCGCACGAAAACTCGGTCAATCAGGGGCGCGATGGGATTGAGGAGGAGCGTCGGCTGATGTACGTCGCGGTGACGCGCGCGCGCCAGCGCCTTTACCTTTCCTGCGCGCAAACCCGCATGTTGCATGGTCAGACACGCTATTGCGTGCCTTCAAGCTTCCTTGATGAAATCCCGCTTGAGCTGTTGCTTAAATTGAACAAAAAAGCTGCGCCGCTGGTCACTTCGTTTGCTGGCGGCTATAGCGCCGAGCCTGCGGTGGGCGGGTTGCGCATCGGGCAGACAGTCGAACATGGCAAATTTGGTATCGGCGTCATTGTGTCGACCGAAGGGCGCGGTGCCGATGCGCGTGTGCAGGTCAATTTTAGTGGCAACGGCATGAAGTGGCTGGCGCTGGAATACGCCAAGTTGACGCCGGTTTAAGCCGGTTTAAGCCGGTTTTTCCGGTTGACCGCAGGGCTGGAGTATGAGAATGT
>JAUYQT010000626.1 GCA_030697085.1 Azonexus sp.
TTGATCGCTGAATCTTCAATGCGGGTGCCTGGGCCGAAAATAGCCTTGGCACCAGCGTTGTAGAGGTAATCGTAATCCTGGGCGGGAATCACACCACCGGCAAAAACGATGATGTCGTGGGCGCCCTGGTCTTTCAAGGCCTGAACCAGCGCCGGGAGCAGTGTTTTGTGACCAGCTGCCAGCGACGAGACACCGATCGCGTGCACATCGTTTTCGATCGCCTGACGAGCTGCCTCTTCCGGCGTCTGGAAGAGCGGCCCCATGTCGATATCAAAGCCGAGGTCGGCGAAAGCAGTGGCGACCACCTTGGCGCCGCGATCGTGACCATCCTGACCGAGCTTGGCGATCATGATGCGTGGCCGGCGCCCTTCTTCTTCAGCAAATTTGACGATGTCAGCCTTGATACTTTCCCAGCTTTCCATGCCTTCCACGACGCCTCCGTAAACCCCGGAAATGGTCTGATTGTTGGCGCGGAAACGACCGAATATCTTTTCCAGCGCATCGGAAACTTCCCCGACCGAAGCGCGCAGGCGCATGGCCTTGACGGCCAGATCGAGCAGATTGCCTTGGCCGGATTCGGCGGCTGCGGTCAACGCCGATAATGCGGCCAAAACTGCTTCGGTATCGCGGCTGGCGCGAATTTTATTGAGACGGGCGATCTGTGAATCACGCACCGCGTGGTTGTCGATATCGAGAATATCAATCGCATCCTGCGTTGCCAGCTTGTACTTATTGACGCCGACAATCACATCCTTGCCGGAATCGATCCGCGCCTGCTTGTCGGCGGCGCAGGTTTCGATCTGCATCTTGGCCCAGCCGGATTCGACCGCCTTGGTCATGCCGCCCATCGCCTCAATTTCCTCGATGATGCCCCAGGCCTTGTCAGCCATGTCCTGGGTGAGCTTTTCCATCATGTAGGAGCCGGCCCACGGATCGACGACATTGGTGATGTGGGTTTCTTCCTGGATGATCAACTGCGTGTTGCGGGCAATCCGTGAAGAAAACTCGGTCGGCAGTGCAATCGCTTCATCCAGCGCATTGGTGTGCAGCGACTGGGTGCC
>JAUYQT010000093.1 GCA_030697085.1 Azonexus sp.
CATCGCATGCGCAAGGAACTGCGCCAGACAGATACGCTAGCCCGCCTCGGTGGTGACGAATTCGTTATTTTGATCAATGAGTTAAACGATGTTGAAGAATGTTTCGAGATCATCCGGCGCATCATTGACAGCGCCAGCCAGCCCTACCTGCTGGGTGACGATCAGGCGGAGGTCTCGGCCAGCATCGGCATCACGCTCTACCCGGACGATGGCGCCGACCCCGATCTGCTCTTGCGCCACGCCGACCAGGCCATGTATATCGCCAAGCTGAATGGCGGCAACCGTTATTTTATGTTTGACCCGCTGAAGGATCGAGCAGTTCGGGCCGAGCGCACGGCGCTTGACCGCCTGCAACAAGCCCTCGATGCCGGCGAATTTGAAATGCACTATCAACCCAAGGTCGACATGCAGCGCGGCTGCGTGATTGGTGCCGAAGCGCTGATTCGCTGGCGTCACCCGGAACGCGGCCTGATCCTGCCTGGCGAATTCCTGCCGCTGACTGAGGACACTGATTTCGCCATCACGCTCAGCGAATGGGTCATCGCCCAGGCCATTCACCAACTGAACAACTGGCACCAGCAAGGCCTTGAACTCACCGTCGGGATCAATATTGCGCCGCGTCACCTACAGCAACCGGACTTCGCCCAGGACCTGGCGCGTCTGCTCGCGCCCTACCCTGACCTGCCGACCCGATTCATCGAACTGGAAATTCTCGAAACCGCTGCGCTGCATGACATGACGCACGCGGCCGAGGTCATAGCTGCGTGCCAGCGCATGGGCATCGCCTTCGCCCTTGACGATTTCGGTACCGGCTATTCCTCGCTGCTCTATCTCAAACACTTACCCGCCGACACCTTGAAAATCGATCAGTCATTCGTTCGCAACATGCTGCTCGACGCTGAAAACATGGCCATTGTCAAAGGCGTGATCGGGCTGGCCGAAGCGTTCAACCGCAAAGTGACCGCCGAAGGGGTGGAGTCATTGGCGCATGGCGATGCGCTGCTCAGCATCGGCTGCACCCAGGCGCAGGGCTACGGCATTGCCCGCCCGATGCCGGCCGCCGATCTGGCCGACTGGATCAGCGGCTGGAAAGCGCCAGCCAGTTGGTCAATGCAGAAAAAGCAGAAAAAGCAGATACCAGGCACGATTCCCGGATAACGCCGCAAAAAAGTTTCGCGTCAGACCACCGGCTTTAAACCGGAAAAATGCAGTTGAACCGCTGAGATACGGAGATACCGGGAAAAAGCCTTCGCCAGCAAGCAGCGCTCAACACGGGCTTCCCGGCTGACGCTACTCAGCCACCAGCTCGACGCTTTCGCCCGCTATCGTTACCGTCTGACCCGGCCGTAATTTTGCCCTTTTTCTCGTGTCGACCGCAGCATCGACCCGCACCCGCCCTTCCGCAATCGCGGCATGCGCCGCCCCACCGGATTCACACAAGCCGGTCGCCTTGAGCAGTTGATCAAGCTGGATATATTCGCCGCGCACGGCAAAGGTAATAGTCATCGTTGTTCTTTCCATAAAATCAAATAACGCCGTCCAGGCTGATCGCCGCAGAAGAGCATGTTTTATTCTTTACCAGCACTCGGCCAGGTAGCTGAGGTGAAATCAGACCAGACGGCCAGCACGCTAAACTTCACAACAATAAGGAAGCGACAAGCACGCCCCAGCTCCGGCTCATACCACCCGGTTCTTCGGCGCGCCGGCCACGAAGGCCTCAATGTTGTCGATCAACTGATCCGCCAGCGCTTGCATGGCCGGACGACTCGCCCAGGCGACATGCGGCGTAAGAAGAAAATTCGGTAAAGCGAGCAATGCTGGCGCCAGCATCGGATGGTCAGGGCCAGGCGGCTCGACGCTCACCACATCGAAGCCGGCACCGGCAATCCAGCCCTCCTGCAGCGCCTGGATCAACGCTGCCTCATCAACAATGCCACCGCGCGCCGTATTGATCAGCAAGGCCGAACGTTTCATCGCCTGCAACTCGGCAACCCCGATCAAGCCTCGCGTTGCTGCTGTCAGCGGGCAATGCAGGCTGATCGCATCGGCTTCGGCGAGCACCGTTGAAAATGCGGTGTAGCCGGGCCGCAGGCTCGTCGCATCCTTGCGCTCGGCACGCAGCACTCGCATGCCGAAAGCCTCGGCCAAACGCGCCACGCCGTTGCCCAGACTGCCACTACCCATCAAACCAAGCGTCGCGCCGTGCAAATCGCGGATCGGGTGATCGAACAGGCAAAACTGATCTGACTGCTGCCAGCGCCCGGCCTGGAGCGTTTCCCGCCAAGCCAGCAGATTACGCGACAAGGCCAGCAGCAACGCCATCACATGTTCCGGCACCGTATGTTCGGCATAGCCACGCACATTGGCGACGACAATACCGGACGCCCGGCAAGCGTCAAGATCGACCACATTAGTGCCGGTCGCTGCCACTGCCACCATTTTTAGCCCAGAAGTAGCGTTGACCGTGGCTGCCGAGATCGGCGCCTTATTGATGATGGCAATCGTCGCCCCGGCCAAGCGCTCAGCCACCTGGTCCGGCGCCGTATTCGGATAAGCCACCCAGTCGTGAGCAAAATTGGGGCGCCGCAGCTCGGCAATCAGCGATTCACTCTCCAGAAAAACAATACGGTGCATTAACCTTGAAACCTCAGTTGGACGGGACTGATGGTGCGTTGGGGCGGGATGGCCGGCGCGAAGCGACGCCGCGGCAGGCTCGTGCCTGCAAGAAGGAGCGACAAAGCCGGACGCCCGACCAGACGTGCCAGCGGCCGCGTAGCGCTGTCACCCCACGAGTGAATCACCGCGAAGGGGGAAAAGCTCGTATTCACAAGGCTTACCAGGAAGGGATCAGTGGTCAACTGAGGAACCAGGGTTTAAGCGTCGAGCAATTCAAAAAGCGTGCCGTGCGCCGCCGCAATGGCGCCGACCTTGGCACCTAGCGCTGCTTCGCCGGTGTATACCAGACGATCAACCGCCGCCGCGCATAACCCCTCAATCGCCGCAGTATCGCCCTGCATCAAATTCAGCACGCCAGGCGGCCAATCTACCCGGGCCGACAATTCGCACAAAGCAAATGCCGCCGAAGGTGCTTTCAGGCTTGGCTTGATAACCACCGTCGCCCCTGCCATCAGTGCCGGTGCGAGGCTCTCCGCCAAACCGGCAAGCGGCCGCGAGGCATC
>JAUYQT010000703.1 GCA_030697085.1 Azonexus sp.
GGCCAGCAGCGAAGGCCAGGCTTGCTCCAGGCCCATACCGTAGCCGGCGGAGAGTGAGTCACCCATGATCAAGATGGTCTTGCCGGCCAGGGCTGGCGGGGTGGAAAAGAGCAGGATTAACAGGAAGAGAGCGAGCCGCATGGCAGTTGAACCGGTGGTTGAAGTGGTGGGGTTGGGCAAGTCGGTTGATAACGGCGGTGAGCCGCTGACCATTTTGCAGGATATTTCTTTTTCGGTCATGCCGGGTGAAACGGTGGCGATTGTCGGTGCTTCAGGTTCAGGAAAGTCGACCTTGCTCGGATTGCTAGCCGGGCTGGATGTGCCCACTGCGGGTGATGTCCGGCTCGAAGGGCTGACGCTGGCCAAGCTCAGTGAAGACGAGCGGGCGCTCCAGCGCGGTAAATTATTGGGCTTTGTTTTCCAGTCGTTTCAGTTATTGCCTTCGCTGACAGCGCTGGAAAACGTCATGCTGCCGCTGGAATTAGCCGGTTTTAAGGCGTCGACCGCAGCGGCGAGCGATTGGCTGGCGCGCGTTGGCCTGGCGCATCGGCTGAAGCATTACCCGAAGCATCTTTCTGGTGGCGAGCAGCAGCGGGTCGCTCTGGCTCGAGCCTTTGCGCCCTCTCCGCGCCTGGTGCTGGCCGATGAGCCGACGGGTAATCTTGATGCAGTAACGGGGCAGCAGATTATTGATTTGATGTTTGAGCTGAACCTGAAACAGGGAACGACCTTGATTCTGGTGACGCATGACGAGGCTATCGCGGCCCGTTGCGGACGAATTTTGCGCATACAGTCAGGGCGGTTAGTTTGAGGCGAACACCCAAGTCTTATCAATGCTGAACAAATTCCAGCACCAACCATCAATAAAAATCTCGTCAGAAGTTCATTAGGGAGCCACTGATTAATTCGTCATCCCCGCGTAGGCGGGGATCCAGCACCTTGATTCTCAAGGGTTCCTGCCTTCGTGGGAACGACGAAACGGATTAAATCAGTGCTTCCTTAGCGGTCGGTGCGGGCTTTGTTTTTAGACGGTGAAGTGATGTTTAGTTATCAGTTTTTTTCTTGGCTACTTTGGTCGCCGCGCTAGTTGCAATCTTGATGTTTTCCTCAGCTGCATCGGAAAGCTGTTTTGTTGCGGCGTTAATGTTGCCGAATATCGATTTGCTGGCGTTCAGTGCGCTACGTAGTGCGGCAAATCCGACTTCGGAGCCTGCGGGAGCGGATTTGCTGGCTTTTTCGATCAGGTCGGTGACTGTCTTTTGGTAGTCGCTGAGTTGATCTTCGATTCTCTGGGTAAGGGCTTTCTGGGTCTCTGCAGAGATTTCGTAGATAGCGGTGGAGTAGGCCATCGCCTTTTCGATACTCGGCTTTGTCAACGCCGCTTGAATGGAGATGGCTTCCTTGATGTCTTTCGCGCTCATTAGCATTTTGGTGTTGGATACTGAGTCATGCAAAGCCGAGCGCGCGGCATCCAGCGTGAGGGAGGTAATGCGTTCAGCTGAACCTAGCGCGGTATTGGCTGCGGAGAGAAAGAAATCAGCCGTTGCTTTATTGGTCGAGGTCAAATGTTCGGCGTTAGTAGACATAGAAATCTCCATGAGCTTTTGAAAGAGTAGGGTGTTCGAATATTTAGCGGCTATTCGTGAGAATTGCTGCGGTGCGACATTTCTCACGAGGATCGAGTTTGTCATATGAGCCACCATCCTTCATTACCGTACCTTGAGTAAAAATAGGCAGGCGTATTCCTGCCAGACTCAGGAGGATTTAGCGCTTCAGTGACATCCTGGCGGCACGCAGGCCGCTGCGTACGGCGCCTTCGAGCGTTGCCGGATAATCGGCCCAAGTGTAGTCACCGGCCAGAAAAAGGCGTCGATTTGATGTTGTGCAATTGGGGCGCAGGAGAGCGGGTTGGGCCGAAAAAGTAGCGCGTTTTTCTCGGACAACTTTATGCCATACAGCTTTTTCGGAGACTGCCAGCTCGGCTTCCAGGCTGCCTGCAAGGTCCTCATCATCGAGCTCTTCCCACTTGCCATGGCCGCTTAAAACGCAGGCGAGCAAGCCATTGCTGCGGTCGACGACCCATTGGCCGTGTTTTCCGAGCAGATTGAGCAGCGGGAAGGCGAGGGTGATTTTTGGGCCGAATTGCAGGTAGACCGTAGCAATTGGCTCAAAATCAAAATTGAGCCGTAATTCGGGCCATAGCTGTGTTGCGTGCTGCGGGGCGGTGGCGAGAATGGCGGCGGAAAAATTGTCACCAGCGATATCAAATCCGTTTTCACTGCGGTTGATGCTGGTAATGCGCTCGCCCAACTTGAGTTTGGCGCCGTGGGCGGAGAGCCAGCGGGCTGCCGGTTCGGGCAGTAATTGGCCGAATGCCACGCGGGGTAGCAGCAGATCAGTATCTTCCCGTCGGCTGCTGCCCAGGCTATCACGCAGCACGTTGGCAAACAGTTGTGCCGAGGCGCGTTCAGCCGGGAGGTTGAGGGCGGCGAGGCAAAGCGGCTCCCAAAGATGGCGCCGCAAGCGGCCGGTCTGGCCGCCTTCGTCCAGCCATTGAGCGACGGTGATTTCCTTTGTTAATTGAAAGCGACGGCGTTTGATGCCATCCATCCAGCGTGCAGTCACCAATTTTTCACCAAGGCTGACGCCTTGTGCGGTGAGCAGGCCCCAGGCGACATTGAGCGGTGCCGGGAGTTTTGGCAGCGCCATACGAAAACCGGTGTTGTCGATGATCTGTAGAGGGCGGCGCTCGAATAATGTTTCGGGATCAGCGCCAACCTGGCGCATCAGGGCCAGGGTTTCACGGTAAGCGCCGAGCAGAATGTGTTGGCCGTTATCGAGTCTGCGGCCGTCGACGGTGATTGATCGGGCACGGCCACCCAGGACGCGCCCGGCTTCGAATAGCGTGGTTTCGACGCCGGCAGAGGTCAGCTCAACGGCCGCTGCAATGCCTGCCCAGCCGCCACCAATGACCGCAACCTTCATACGAAAACTAGCCGAATACCCAAGTTTTGCAGGCGATCCAGATTTTGCGAACAGGGGTTAGCGCAATACGTTGGTGCAGAACCTGGAAGTTTTCCCGCTTGATTTCGTCGAGCAGGGTGCGGTAAATAGCCGCCATGATCAGGCCGGGACGCTGATTTTTGCGGTCAATCGCCGGAAGTTGGGCAAAGGCTTGTTCATAATATTTTTCGGCGCGCTCAGTCTGAAACT
>JAUYQT010000717.1 GCA_030697085.1 Azonexus sp.
GCTTTGGGAGCAGAGGGTCGTGAGTTCGAATCCCACCGCCCCGACCAATTTTCTTCCCTGTATTCGTCATAATCACCCTCAAGTGCCCGTAGCTCAACTGGATAGAGCAGCTGCCTTCTAAGCAGCAGGTCGGGGGTTCGAGTCCCTCCGGGCACACCAGTATTCACCAAGGGCTCAGCGGGTTTTGACTTGTCTTGACAAGCTCATGTCACCCTCACATCGAACCAAGAATTCAGACTTTCGCCAATACCTTGAAACAGGTGTTGTTTTTTGTTTTTATACAAGTGTTTTGTTAGCGCCAGCCGCTAGTGCCTGAGATGCTTTTTTGACTCAGTCCCCGAACACTATGCTTAGTAAAGGATTTTAAATGCACACATCCACCGTGATTCAATATCTGAAAAAGCATGGCCAGTTACTCGATTCGGAAATTGCAGCAGCCACCGAAATTCCACTTGAACAAGTACGTATCTCACTGGCTGAATTGTCAGCACAGGGCGAAATATCGAGATGCAGTGTGACGAGCTTTAAGAACGGAAAGGCTGTTGAGTCGACTCAATGCCGGATTTCTGGCTATTTTCCACCCGCGGCACCGGGTAGAAAGCCTTCGAAATAAACCTGAGCTTGGCTTTGGCTATTTTCGTGCCGTCAGCCAAGCCTTCAGGTCACTTCGTTCAATAAACGTTTCCAGTCGGTTGATATTGCCAGGCAGTTGCTGGCCTTCCCACTGTTCAGTTGCCCACCGCTTAACGTTAGCGCGTAGTTCGCCATGCTCGATGGCATGGGCAAACAATACTTCCAGATCATGCGTCGATAGGTTGCTGGTTGCCACAGACTGCGCAGCTTCAAGTAGTGACAGGGGCGCTGTTTGATTGGCTTTTGTCATGTGCATCTCCTGTTCTTTTGGTGACAATCTGGCCGCAAGATTCGGTCAGAGGTAGCAATCCCGCTTGCTGATGTTGTATTGAACCATCCTGAGAAATCCCCCGGCAATGCCGGGGTGGTTTTATTGGAGTCCATCGATAAAACATCCAGAGTGAGCCGTCAAGCACACTCGGTAACGAGAGTTTTACGATGGGCGAGTTTGAAAGCCTAAGTCACCGTCGGTAGGAATGTAAATACCACGTGGTGTTCATTCTGAATTGGCGGAAGAATATTTTGTACGCGAGGTTGCGGGCGTGCCTTGGGGGAATGTTTCGGTAGTTGGCGCAGCGCTAGCAGTGCCCGTTACTGAAGTGCTCCCGGCTTTGCCAGGGGAGGCTGAACTGCCCAGCCAGAAGCAAAAAACCCGGCAGAAGCCGGGTTTGCTGACTTTCCAGGTTGATCAGGCGCCGGCTGATTTTTTGCTGATCTTGATCTCCCACTCCTTCGGGCCTGTGTTGTGAACGCTGATGCCGGAGGAGTCGACCGCAACGGTTACTGGCATGTTCTCGACATCGAACTCGTAAATCGCTTCCATGCCGAGATCAGCAAAGCCAACAACCTTGGCTGACTTGATTGCCTTGGCAACCAGATAGGCGGCGCCACCGACGGCCATCAGGTAAGCTGATTTGTTGTCCTTGATCGCCTCGATGGCAACCGGGCCGCGTTCGGACTTGCCGATCATCGAAATCAGGCCTGTCTGTTCCAGCATCATGCGCGTGAACTTGTCCATGCGCGTACCTGTCGTTGGGCCGGCTGGTCCAACGACTTCATCGCGTACCGGATCGACCGGGCCGACGTAATAAATGACGCGATTTGTAAAGTCGACCGGTAGCTTTTCACCCTTGGCAAGCATGTCTGCAATGCGCTTGTGGGCGGCATCTCGACCGGTCAGCATCTTGCCGTTGAGCAGCAGCTTTTGACCTG
>JAUYQT010000753.1 GCA_030697085.1 Azonexus sp.
ATTAACTGAGGTTTGCGGTTCAAAGCTGATTGTGCGAAGGGACCGGGTTATTGGCTCGGCCGGGTGGTGAGGGGCAGGTAATGTTTTTGTTTCCGCCCGGGGGGGGGGAATCAGTCGGCTTCGACGCGATTGCGGCCAGCTTCCTTGGCGCGATAGAGTAGGGTGTCTGCCTGACGGAAGAGGGCGCCGACTTTTTCACTGGCGGGGTTAATGCAGACGGCACCGACCGAGATGGTGACGACGCCCCAATCCGCATTTTTTTCGTGAGGCAGTTGCAGCGCAGCAATGTTCTCGACCAGCGTGCTGGCCAGACCGATATGTACGCCGGGCGAGGCTTCGGGAATGACGACACAAAACTCTTCGCCGCCATAACGGGCGACAAAGGTTCCTGCCGCTATCTTGTCGGCGTTGGCTTGTTGCACGGTTGTTCCCAGGCTGTTGGCGATGGCGCGCAGGCAATCGTCGCCGGCCAGGTGGCCGTAGTGATCGTTATATTTCTTGAAGTTGTCGACATCGATCATCAGTATGCTGAAGGGCTTTCCACCGCGCACCGCGTCATCCCACAGGTGGTCGATATGCATGTCGAGGGCGCGCCGATTGTAGAGACCGGTCAGGCCGTCGCGGTTTGCCTGGTCCTGCAGTTTTCGATTGGCCTGAGCCAGGCGGGCACGCATCGCGGCGATGCGCGACATCGCCTTCATTTTGGCTTGCAACACGCTTTCCGGCGCCATCTTGGAAATGAAGTCGTCGCCGCCTGCCTCGATCGCAGTGACCACATTGGTTGCGGTATCGGTGGCGGTGACGAAAATGATTGGCGTCCAAGCCCAGGGCTCATGTCCTTCGAGGGCGCGGATACGGGTCGTGGTCTCGAAGCCGTTCATGCCCGGCATTTCGATATCCATCAGAATCAGATCGAAACTGTTTTGTTGAAACTGGGCGATGGCCGAAAGGCCGTCGGCGGCATGCGTGACCTCGTAGCCAAACGATTCAAGGCGCGCCGTGGTCATCATGGCGACAGCTTTCGAGTCATCTACCAGCAGAATTTTCACTTTGTAATCCGTTTGTTGGGATGTGAATTCAATTGAATGCACATGTTAATCGGAATTGACCGCGCTACCACCAAGGTCATAACGATTATTCCAGGTGTTCGACCATTAATTGCGTCGTTTCCACCCCCATGTATTCGTTGATCGCCAGCCGGTACGCAATTCGGGTTGTGTGGCCGGGCTGAGTGCTGAAGTTGAACTGGATGGCGTCGATGCGGGTGCCGCCTTTGCGCAGGCGCAGCTTGAGGTGTTTTTCCTTGAGCACGCGTTGTTGCTCGACCTCGAACTCATCAAGGAAAAGTGGCGGCGGGAAGCCCTGGCCCCAAATTTCATTTTCCAGCAGGCGAACGGTTTCCAGCGAAAAATAGGCGCCTTCGAGATTGCCATCGGTTTCCAGCGTCCGTGTCAGGTCGGCCGGGGCAAGCAACTCGGCGGCGACTTGCGCGAACATTTCACGAAATTTATCGAAGTTTTCAGCGTTGACCGTAGCACCGGCCGCCATCGCGTGGCCACCGAAGCGGATGAGCAGGCCGGGACTGCGCTTGGCGACGAGGTCCAGGGCGTCGCGCAAATGCAGGCCGGGAATCGAGCGGCCGGAACCTTTGATGATGCCGCCTTCGCCGGGGGCAAAGGCGAATACCGGGCGGTGCAGTTTGTCCTTGATGCGCGAGGCAAGAATGCCGACAACGCCTTCGTGCCAGCTCGGGTCGAACAGCGCAATGCCCGGCGCAGCATCGTTGGCGTCGATCGATTCGAGCAGGATCAGCGCCTGTTCCTGCATGCCGGATTCGATTTCGCGGCGTTCGCGGTTCAGGGCGTCGAGTTGCTGCGCGATGCTTAAAGCCCGGCTGGGGTCTTCGGTGAGCAGGCATTCGACGCCGAGGCGCATGTCGGCGAGGCGGCCGGCGGCATTCAGACGCGGGCCGAGGATGAAGCCGAGATCCATCGCCGTGGCTTTTTTCGGATCACGGCTGGCGGCCTTGAATAGTGCAGCGAGGCCGGGTTGCAACTGGCCGGCGCGCATCCGTTTCAAGCCCTGGCTGACCAGGATGCGGTTGTTGCGGTCGAGCTTGACCACATCGGCGACGGTGCCGAGCGCGACGAGATCGAGCAGGCTGGCGAAATTGGGTTCCGGGCGTTCGGCAAAAAAGCCGCGTTCACGCAGTTCAGCGCGCAGGGCGAGCATGACGTAAAACATGACGCCGACGCCGGCGATGCATTTGGACGGGAAATCGCAGCCTGGCTGGTTGGGATTAACGATGCAATCCGCCTCGGGCAGCGTTTCGCCCGGCAGGTGGTGATCGGTGATCAGCGTCGCGATGCCGTGCTCGCGGGCGCGGTCGACGCCTTCAATACTGGCAATGCCGTTGTCCACGGTAATGATCAGATCGGGCGATTGCTGGGCGGCGAGATCGACGATTTCCGGTGACAGCCCATAGCCGAGTTTGAAGCGGTCGGGGAGCAGGAAATCAACATCGGCGCCGAGCATTTTCAGGGCGCGCACGCCGACGGCGGTGGCGGTGGCGCCGTCGCAGTCGTAGTCGCCGATGATCAACATTTTCGCTTCGGCCTCGATGGCGTCGGCCAGCAGCTGCGCCGCGTCGGTGGCGTGGGTCAGCGCGCTGGGCGGGATCAGCGATTTCAGTTCGTAATCCAGTTCGGTTTTGTCTTTGACGCCACGCGCCGCGTAAAGGCGGGCCAGCAACGGATGCAGGCCTTGTTGTTCAAGCTGCCAGACGGCGCGTTGCGGGGAATTGCGGGTGACGATGTGGGTCATTTTTTGGCAAACTCGGCGAGTTGCTGGGCGGTGGCGACAATCGGCTGTGATTTTTTCCAGAATTTCCAGCGTTCGCCGGCGGTCAGTGCGTAGTGCAACTGGCCGTAAATGGTCGGGGCAATCAGATCGATGCGGTCAACTTGGCGACCGAGGGCATTTTTTAGCGGCATGAAGCAATCGGTTTCGAGGGCTTCAAAAGCTTGGCGCCAGCCGTCGCCGTTTTCGTGGAGAGCGCATTGTAGTAGTGGGTCAACGACCAATAACGGGGCGTCGCCGCCTTGTGAAAAGACTGCGCTCAGGTTTTTGGCCGGGGCGTGCAGTGGAATTTGAAGGTGGCGGGCGAGGCCGGCAGCGAGCGGATTGTCGGTCCAGACGCTGGAGAATTTCGGCGTTGCTGACATTGCTGCATCGCCGATTTCACCGCCACCCCATAGCCACATACTGTTGACCGCCGGCTTGCCTTCGGCCTGGCGGCGCTCATT
Organism: Azonexus sp.; assembly: GCA_030697085.1. Taxonomy (GTDB): domain Bacteria; phylum Pseudomonadota; class Gammaproteobacteria; order Burkholderiales; family Rhodocyclaceae; genus Azonexus. The sequence goes on from JAUYQT010000753.1 coordinate 3,306, forward strand.
GATCGGGTGCAAATGCAGGAACATCTGCACTTCATTGAGCCAGCGCGTCAGCGTTGAATCACCTTTGGGCAAATCGCTATCAACGCGGCGACCGGCGACCGCGGAAATTGGCGCCGAAACATGGTTGACCGGCGCCTTCAGGCGCAGATACCAGCGTCGGGCGGTGGCGGCGTGAAACTGGCCGATGTCGGCGAACTCAAGGTTGAGCGATGCAATGAAGGCGGCAGCTTCGTCGTCATCCAGCTCAAAAGCACCGGCATCGGCGAGGATGATGCGTTCCTGATGAAAGCGCAGGTGTACCGGGTCGGCGCATAGCCAGTGGTCGTGATGGGCGGCTGCGTTGCCCTCACCGAGCAGGCGCAGGGCGCCGAGCGGGGCTTCGTTCAGGCCGAAGCATTCAGCCAGTACGTTCTCGAACGGACGGCGCGGCTGCGGTTCGCCTGCGGCGTGGGCGAGCAGCCATTCAAAGCCGGGGGCGCTGAGTTTGCCGAGGGTGAATTGGTCGGCCGGTTCGGGCCAGATGAGTTCGGGGACGAGCAGAGTCAGGCGCACGGGGGCTTTGTCTTGCTGGGGTGGGGAGGGGCGAAGAGTGTACCATAGCGTTTTTCTCAACTACTGCTCCTGCATGGCTCTGCCCTACGAACTCCTGATCGGCTTGCGCTACACGCGCGCCAAACGTCGCAATCACTTTATCTCGTTCATTTCGATGATCTCCATGCTCGGCATCGGCCTCGGCGTGGCGGCGCTGATTGTCGTGCTTTCGGTGATGAACGGTTTTCAGAAAGAGTTGCGGACGCGCATTCTCGGCGTTGCTTCGCATATTCAAATTACCGGCATCAGTGGCGAACTGAACGACTGGCCGACGCTGGCGGCGCAGGCCATGCAGCACCCGGAAGTCCGGGCCAGCGCGCCTTTCGTTCAGTCGCAGGCGATGTTCGCGGTCGATGGCGGCGTCAAGGGGTCGCTGGTGCGCGGCATTTTGCCGGATGAAGAAGACAAGGTCGCCGATTTCCGCAGCACGATCAAAAGCGGCAGCCTGGACGATCTGCGGCCCGGTGAATTTGGCGTTGTACTGGGGGCTGATCTGGCGCGTTCGCTCAGTGTCTTTACCGGCGACAAGGTGACGCTGATTGCACCGCAGGGTACGGTGACTCCGGCCGGTGTCGTTCCCCGGCTGAAGTCCTTCAAGGTGGTCGGCATCTTTGAAGTGGGGATGTATGAATACGACAGCGGTCTGGCGCTGATTAATTTGCAGGATGCGCAGAAGCTTTATCAGATGGATGACCGGGTGACCGGCGTGCGCTTGAAGGTGGATGACCTTTTTCAGGCGCCGCGCATTGCGCGCGAACTGGTGCGCTATATCAATGCCGATGCTTATTTGAATGACTGGACGAAGAGCCACGCCAATTTCTTTCGCGCAGTACAAATCGAGAAAAACATGATGTTCATTATTCTGTCGCTGATTGTGGCGGTGGCGGCGTTCAATCTGGTGTCGACGCTGGTCATGGCGGTGACTGACAAGCAGGCCGATATCGCTATTTTGCGCACGCTCGGGGCGCGGCCGCTGTCGATCATGGCGATTTTTGTCATTCAGGGCGCGCTGGTTGGTTTTATCGGGCTGGGGCTGGGCATCGTCGGTGGCGTCGTTCTGGCGCTGAATATTGATGTGGTGGTGCCGTTTATCGAACGGACGCTGAGCGTTCAGTTCCTGTCAAAAGAGGTTTATTACATCTCCGATCTGCCATCTGAATTGCAGTGGGGCGATGTTTGGGGCGTGACCTTGATCGCTTTCGTGCTGGCGCTGCTGGCGACGATTTACCCCAGTTGGCGCGCTTCGCGCGTTAATCCTGCCGAGGCGTTACGTTATGAGTGAGCCCATTCTCGTCGCCCAGGATTTGGGCAAGGCGTTTACCGGCGGTGGGCTGGATGTGTCAGTGCTCTCCGGCGTTAATCTGACCATTCAACCCGGCGAAACGGTCGCCATCGTCGGCGCCTCCGGGTCCGGCAAAAGCACATTGCTGCACCTGCTTGGCGGTCTCGATACACCGTCAACCGGTAGCGTACGGCTGATGGGACGTGATTTTTCGGTCTTAAATGAGGTTGACCGTGGCGATTGGCGCAATCGGCATCTCGGCTTCGTTTATCAGTTTCATCATCTGCTGCCGGAGTTTTCGGCGCTGGAAAACGTCGCCATGCCCTTGCTGATTCGGCGCACCGAACGGGCCGAGGCGCTGGTGAAAGCGGCGGTCATGCTCGGCGCCGTGGGTCTGGATCATCGTCTTGAACATCGCCCCGGCGAGCTTTCCGGCGGCGAACGCCAACGGGCGGCGATTGCCCGCGCCATGGTCAGCGAGCCATCTTGTTTGCTGGCGGATGAACCGACGGGAAATCTCGATCGACAGACCGCGAATGTGGTCTTTGAACTGTTGCTGGAAAACGTCCGGGTGCGTCAAACCAGCTTGATTATGGTGACGCACGATCTGGAACTGGCTCGGAAAGCTAACCACGTTTTTAAGTTGGACGATGGTCGGTTGATTGTCTGAAGCCCGGCGCATGGAAAGGGAAGATCGCACAGCACTTCGCCGGTATCGCGCAAATAGGTTTGCAGTAACAACGGCGCCTCATTGGCCGCGGCCCTGAGTTCAGGCGGCCGGTCAAATTTTCGCCGGGTGCGGTTGCCGGCCAAGGTCAGCTTCCTGAATCATTTGGTCGTTATCTCGTCTTGCTTTGGCTCAGAAACCGAGGCTGTCGAGCAGGCTGTCCACCTGTTGCTGGTCAGTTAGCCCTTTGGTGCCCTCTTCGTTGCTCACGAATTCGCAAAGTAAGGTCAGTCGTCTGGGGATTTTCAGTCAGCCTGGGCCAGGGCGTTGCTCCAGCCGAGCGATTCGACGATGCCACGCAAAAGTTCTTCGCGTCGGATGCCGAGTTGGCGGGTGAGGGGGCCAACGTGGTCGCTGTTGCCGCTTTCCAGTGTTTCAGCGAGGGCCAGCAACGCGCCCAAAAAGCCACTGCGTTTTTGCAGGGCAAGACGAATGTCCGACGGCAGTAGCAAATACTTCAACAGATTGGTTTGCTGTATTGGGGCGAGCGACAAGAGTCCGAGCAGAAAGGCTTTGTCTCGATATTGGTGACGGTCAGGGGCAAGCCGTACCAGGTCCTCCATCAGGTGAGCACGATAGCTGGCGCTT
>JAUYQT010000761.1 GCA_030697085.1 Azonexus sp.
AGCCGCGATGACGATACCGAAGATCAGGGCGAGTTGCATGAATGACTTCCTTTTCTACACAAAAAGAGCGGCTCAGCTGCAAGCTAACGAAATTCGCGGCTTTTTCAGCGTCGACCGCAGGCAGCATTCGCCGCTTACGACTTGAGCATGTTTTAGTTTTACCACCACAGCGAGCGCCGTCAAGCCTGCCGCAGCATCATGCTGGCGCACGCCGCCGCCAGAATATTTTCTCCACTTCAACCACAATGAGTAACAGCCCACCCGCCAGGACGATGCGCAACCAGGCCGCAAGATCGAGCGCCGCGGTCCCGAACAGGGTTTGCGCCAGCGGTAGATAGGTGAACAAAGCCTGCAGCGCGAGCAGCACGGCGATCGCTTGCAGCGCATAAGGATTACCGAAAAATCCTTCGCGGCTGAGGATGGAGCCCGTCAGTCGGCGACAGTTGAAGAGATAGAAAATTTGCCCGAAAACCAGGGTATTGACCGCTGCTGTACGCGCCGTCGCCAGTTCCAGCCCACGCGAGATTTCCCACAGATAGATGCCGAAAGAAGTAGCGACCAGCAACACAGTGACAAAACCGATCCGCCACAACATGAAGCCATTGACCAGCGGCTCGCCGGGGTCGCGCGGTGGGCGGGCCATCAGGCCAGGCTCGGGGCGTTCAAAGGCGATGACCAAGGAGAGCGTGACTGCCGTCACCATGTTGACCCAAAGAATCTGTACCGGCGTGATCGGCAAGGTTAGGCCAAAGAGGACAGCGATCAACACCATCGCCGCCTGACCGGTGCTGGTCGGCAGCACATAAACCACCGCCTTGCGCAGATTGTCGTAGACCGTGCGGCCCTCCTCGACCGCCGCGGCAATGGAAGCAAAATTGTCATCGGCCAGCACCATTTCGGCGGCTTCCTTGGCCGCTTCGGTGCCCTTTTCACCCATCGCGATGCCAACATCGGCGCGTTTCAGGGCCGGTGCATCGTTCACCCCGTCACCGGTCATCGCGACAACGTCGCCATTGGCCTGCATGGCTTCGACCAGACGCAGCTTGTGTTCGGGACTGGCGCGGGCAAAAACATCGACCTCGCGCACCACCTGACGCAAGGCATCGGCATCCAGCGCCTCAACCTCGGCGCCGGTCAGCGCCTTGCCATTGCTGCCAATACCCATGCTGCGGGCAATCGCTGCAGCCGTGATGGCATGGTCGCCGGTAATCATCTTGACGCTGATACCGGCGGCATGACAGGCGGCGACCGCACGGATCGCCTCTTCCCGCGGCGGGTCCATGATGCCGGCCAGGGCGAGCAGAGTCAGCCCGCCTTCGACGTCGGCAAAGTCGATTTCGCGCCGGCCTTTTTCCATTGGCGCCGAGGCCAGGGCCAGCACGCGATAGCCGTCGCTGGCCAGCAGTTCGATCTGAGCCAGCCAGAATGCGCTATCGAGCGCCACATCCTCACCGCCCTGACGTTGCCGGTTGCAGCGGGCAATCACCGCTTCCGGAGCGCCCTTGATGAAGGCAAAAGCATGCCCGGCATGGTCGTGATGCAGTGTGGCCATGAAGCGATGTTCGGACTCAAAGGGAATCACGTCGATCCGCGGCAGAGACTCAAGCTCGAAGTTCGGCTCAAGCCCGGCCTTGTGGGCAAGCGTCAGCAGCGCCCCTTCGGTCGGGTCACCTTGCAGATGCCAGGCCCCCTCCTGCTCACGCAACGTCGCGTCGTTGCACAGCAAGGCGACACGGGCAAGGGCGGCCAGGGCGGGCAACGCAGCGCCATCGAGTTCCTGCTCGTCAATGGCAAAACCACCATGCGGCGCGTAGCCGACACCGCTCACCGTGATCGTGTGATCGGCCAAAACCACTCGCTGCACGGTCATCTCGTTGCGCGTCAGCGTGCCGGTCTTGTCGGAACAAATCACCGTGACCGCACCCAGGGTTTCCACGGCCGGCATGCGCCGGATAATGGCGTTGCGCCCGGCCATGCGCTGCACGCCAATGGCCAGCGTGATGGTCATGATCGCTGGCAGGCCCTCGTGAATGGCGGAAACGGCAAGGCCGACCGCGGCAAGGAACATTTCGTCAGCCGGCAGGCCGTGCACCAGCATGCCGAAGGCAAGGGCGAGCAGCGCCAGCAGCAGAATGCCCACGGTCAGCCAGCGGCCGAAAACCGCCATCTGCTTGAGCAGCGGCGTTTCAACGTTTTCCACCTCGGCCAGCAGGCGACCGATACGGCCGATCTCGCTGCGGTCGCCAGTCGCCACCACGACACCGCGCCCCTGCCCGAAAACAACCAGTGTGCCGGAATAAGCCATGCCGCTGCGGTCGCCAATCGGCGCCTCGGCTGCCACCGCATTATTCGATTTCTCGACCGGCTCGGATTCACCGGTCAACGCCGCCTCCTCGATACGCAGGCTGCGCGTTGCGATCAAGCGCAAATCGGCCGGCACCTTGTCACCGGAGGCCAGCAGCACGATATCGCCGGGGACCAGATCCTCGGCGACAATCTCCTGACGTCGCCCTTCACGCAGCACCACGGCATGCAGTGAGAGCATTTTGCGGATGGCGTCGAGCGACTTCTCGGCCTTGCCCTCCTGAATGAAGCCAATCAGCGCATTGATCAGCACGACGCCGAGAATCACCGCCGTATCAACCGCATGGCCGAGCGTGGCGGTGACCACCGCCGAACCGAGCAGTACGTAAATCAGCACATTGTGGAACTGCAACAACAAACGCAGCAGCGGCCCGCGCTTGCGCGGTGGCGTCAGGCGATTCGCCCCGTGTTCAAGCAGGCGCTGGCTGGCCTCGGCAGCGCTCAGCCCGTTGGCCTCTGATTTTTGTGCGGCCAGGGCATCCTCAACGGACTGTTGATGCCAAAGCGTCGTTGGGTTGGTCATGAAATTTTGACTTTCAACTTGGAAACCTCGGTTGCAGACAGGAGTTTTCAACCGAAGTTATTAAATTCAAGGGACCAGCAAAACGTCGCGCCCTGCGTCATAAAGGACATTCCGGGTAACGCTGCCGAGCAGGCGCTCTTCAACAACACTGCCGCCGTGCTTGCCGATCACGAACAGATCAGCGCCGATGCGCTCGGCCTGGCCGAGGATCGCCGTCGCTGGCGATTGGCGCACGAATTGCTCACTGCTTCTCAACTCGCCGGGCGCAGCAAGACGCTCAATGAAACCGCGCATCTTTCGCTCGACACGAAGGCGTTCGGCCGCACGATACCGCTCAATATCGGCATCGCTTGCACCGGCCAGCTGCATACGGCCCTCAAAGGGAATGAGATAGGCGTTGACCAATAAAAACCGGGCTTCAGGAAAGAAGAGGATCGCCTGGCGCGCTGCCCGCTCGGCAGCCTCAGAAAAATCGACGGCAACGAGCAGATAAGAATAACCGGCGTCGGGTGGGCTGTCGTCACCCGCCGCCTGATCCACCTTCGTCGCTGGACGGCAAACCACCAAGACCGGAATATTTGCCTCTTCCAACACCTTGAGCGCCGTACCCCCGAGCACGGTATCGCTGATCCAGTCCTCGCCATGCTCGCCGATTACAAGTAATTGCGCCGACTGCGTACTGGCGAAGGCGACAATTTCCGTCACAACGCGGCCAGTTCGGGTTTCACCATGCACGCGAATACCGTAGCGCCCGGCCACTTCCGTCGTCAGCTGAGACAAACGGTTACGCGCTGCGAGGATGGGTTCAACCGCCGCCCAGCGCTCGGCATCGTAAATATTCTTGATCGTCGCCCAGAGACCATCGTCGAAAACGTGCAGTAGCCAAAGATCAGCATCCCACTGCCGGGCCAATAAAGCCGCCCGTTCAATGGCGAGATATGAACCTGGCGAAAAATCGGTTGCGACGACGATGACACTGACGGGTGCCAAATTTGAACTGTTCATGTTCCCCTCCATGAGGTTCTCATCGACCCGGCCCGAATGGCCGTCCGGTAATGCTGACAATCTAGCGCCAATAAGCCATCCGGTATATATGGAATATTGTTAGGCACACTACGAAATATCGGTGGCTGAGAGAACGGGCGGCAATAAAGCAGGCGCCTCAGACGATCTGTTGCAAACTATCGCGAATGAGTTGCACATCGCTCGGCCGTACCAGGCGGGCGACTTCCTTGCCCTGCTTCAGGAAAATCAGCGTCGGCCAGAGCTTGACGCTAAAGGAGCGGCCCAGAGGGCGACCGGGGCCATCCTCGACTTTCCGATGCCGCACCTGCGGATAAGCCGCCAGCGCTTCGCCGATTATCGCTTGCGCCCCCTGGCAGTGCCCACACCAGGTGGCACCGAATTCGATGACGCTGGGTTCGCTGAGCGCATCGATTTCATCGCGCCGGGGTTCAACAGTGCTTGCAGTCATGATTTTCAGCCCTCGTACTTTCCAGGAGTCCGGACTTAACTGGTCCGGAAGATGAGTTCTTTCAGCCGTGCTAGTTTCGGCGCCACCATCGGCACCGTCAGCATGGTGCTGGCAATTGCCATCAACAGCAATGCGGTGAAAGCTTCGCTGGTAATGATCTGCTTGTCGAGCAGGATATTGGCAAAAATGATCATGATCAGCGCCTTGGTCTGCAGCAGCCAGCCGATGATGCTGGCCTCGCCGGGGGTCCATTTGAGGATACGACCGGCGAGATGAACGCCGAGCAGCTTGCCGCTGACCGAGGCGACGAGGAGCACCGCGGCGGCGATGAATACCGCTTCGCCACCGACGCTCCAGTTGGTGCGCAGGCCGGTGCTGAGAAAGAAAACCGGCATGATGACGAGCAGCACATGGTGACGCAGCAGATCCATTTGCGCCTGGTCGAACCACTCGGCATCGATGATCGCCCCGGCCAGGAAAGCGCCGACCATGAAATGCAGGCCGGCCCAGTCGGCACCAAAACTGCACACGGCGAGCCAAATCAGCGCGACGTACCAGCGATCCCGTTCGCTCAGCCAGCGCATCAATTGGCGGAAAGCGTAACCGATGATGATAAAGGCGAGCAGGAAGGCCACCTGTTTGCCGACCCGTTGCCAGTCCATCAGGATTAACGCCAGCACGCCCC
>JAUYQT010000025.1 GCA_030697085.1 Azonexus sp.
TGCGTGATGAAATAGCCATGCGGCCGCCGGGCAATAACGGCGACCTGCAAGCCAGGCTTGCCGAGCGTGGTCAGCGTTTTGGTCAGATCGAGCTCCTTGCCGACGTTGGGCCCGTTAAGCAACTGAATGGCCGCGGCGGGAATGCTGGGCGCCGGCGGCACCACGCCAATATTCGAGCGGGTCATGATGTCGGTGGCCGCCAGTTGCAATTCACCGGGCGGCCGAAGCACACCGGAGCGCGTCGCGATATTTTTTTCAAAATCGCTGGCCGCTGCCCCCGACTGCAGATCGGTCATGTACTTGAGTTTGTACTTGCCGAGCTCGATGACATCGTTATTGCGCAAAAAATGCTTTTTGACGGGCTGGCCATTGACCAGCGTACCGTTGGTACTGTTCATATCTTCAAGGAAGGAGTCATTGAGAATATTGACGACGACGGCATGCTCGCCTGAAATGGCCAGACTATCGATCTGAATATCGTTATGCGGTTTGCGGCCAATACTCAGGCGTTCCTTGGTCAGCGGAATTTCCTTGAGTACCAGTCCATCCATTGAAAGGATCAATTTTGCCATCTTGCCATCCTTGTTTTACTTCAACCTGGCCAGCAGCTTTTGCCACCAACCTTTGGGTGACGAAAACTCACCCACCACCTTGATCAGTATTAGCGAAATATTATCCCGCCCACCATTGTCATTTGCCAATTGCACCAGATGATCGGCCGCCAGTGTCAAGTTTTGCCCCAAAGTCTGCAGGACAAGCGCAATCTCCGCATCCTCAATCATATCGGTCAAACCATCCGAACAGAGCAGCACAATATCGCCGGCCTGCACGTCGTAATCATGGATTTCTGTTTCCACTTCGGGCCCGACACCGAGCCCTCGCGTCACCAGATTTTTATGCAATGAGTGGCGCGCGTCGGCCAAGGAGATCATGCCACTATCAAGCTGTTCTTGTAAAAGAGAATGATCCCGCGTCAGTTGGTAAAAATGCTCGCCGCGCCACAGATAAAGGCGGGAATCGCCAATGTGTCCGACAACCAGGCGATTGTCGTAAAACCAGGCGATGACCAGCGTCGTTGCCATGCCGGCGTATTGCGGCTGGCTTTGGGCGGTGTTGTAAATCGCCCGATTGGCCACGGCAACCTCATGCGCCAGGCGCTCCTCAGCCTCGGCCAGATGACCGGCTGCCCCTGTTCCGAGCAAGTGGGTTGGCATATAGCGGGCAAAATTGCTCGCCAACAGAGTCGTCGCCATGCCGCTTGCCACCTCGCCGGCGTTGTAGCCACCCATGCCATCAGCAAGAATCGCCATGCCCAAACCGACATCGGCAAAAACCGCATCCTCATTGTGCGAACGGGCTTTGCCCGGATCGGTCCGCACCACAATTTCCAGCGCATCAGCCAATTTCATAGGAATGCTTTCTCGGCACAGTGCATCAAGGTGCGCCAGTCATCAGATTTTCCCGGCAACGGCGCAATGCCGCGGCCATTTCAGCCCCGTTTTGGTAACGCCCGGCAACATTTTTGCTCAGCGCTTTAGTGATCACGGCAACCAGCTCTGCTGGCAAGGCCGGATTGATGCCGAGAATATCCGGCGGCGCTTCGCTGGCGATTTTGAACATCAGGCGGCCAAGAGAATCGCCCGAAAATGGCGGTTGACCGCAGCACATCTGGTAAAGCACAACGCCGAGTGAAAAAAGATCGGAACGACCGTCAATCTTCTGCCCGTTGAGTTGCTCTGGTGACATATAAGCCGGCGAGCCGAGCACCATGCCGGTTTTCGTCCGCGACGAATCGGTCAGCCGGGCAATCCCGAAATCAGTCACCTTGACCTGATCCGAAGCCGCTGTGTACATGATGTTGGCCGGTTTGATATCGCGATGCACAACGTTCTGGCGGTGCGCATAGTCGAGCGCATCGGCAACGCGCGCCAGAATGGAGAGCGCCTCAGCCAATGGCAGCAAGCCCGCCAGTTTGCTGTGCGGCACGAGATCATGCCCAGGTAGAAACTCCATGGCGATGTAAGCCAAACCAGCTGCCTCACCGGCGTCGTAAATCGTGACAATGTTTGGATGTTTCAGGCGCCCCGCCGTTTCGGCCTCACGGAAGAAGCGGCT
>JAUYQT010000026.1 GCA_030697085.1 Azonexus sp.
CACGCGGCTTCCTGATAGGCGGCACCGCCGGGCGCACGACGCTGAACGGCGAAGGCCTGCAGCACGAAGACGGCCATAGCCTGATTCTCTCCAATCTGATCCCGAACTGTATCTCCTACGACCCGACCTTCCAGTACGAAGTCGCCGTGGTCACTCAGGACGGCATGCGCCGCATGGTCGCCGAGCAGGAAGACGTCTTCTATTACCTGACGGTCATGAACGAGAACTACGAGCACCCGGAAATGCCGGTCGGCGCCGAAGCCGACATCATCAAGGGCATGTACGCCTTCAAGAAGGGTGGCGAATCGGCTGGCCCGCGCGTGCAACTGCTTGGTTCCGGCACCATCTTCCGCGAAGTGATCGCCGCCGCTGACCTGCTCAAGGCCGACTGGGGTGTCGAGTCTGACTTGTGGGGCTGTACCAGCATGAACGAACTGGCGCGCAACGGTATCGATACGCAGCGCTGGAACATGTTGCATCCGCTGGAAGAGCCGAAGCTGTCGCACGTCGAGCAGAAGCTGGCCGGCAGCAAAGGTCCGGTCGTGGCGGCTACCGACTACATCAAGCTGTTCTCCGAGCAGATCCGCCCGTTCGTCAAGGCGCCGTATGTCACGCTGGGCACCGACGGTTTCGGCCGCTCTGATACCCGTGAGAAATTACGCCACTTTTTCGAGGTTGACCGTCACTGGGTGACGCTGGCCGCCTTGAAGGCACTGTCCGATAACGGCGAAATCGCCCGCGAAGTGGTTGCTGCCGCTCTGGTCAAGTACAACCTTGACCCGAACAAACCCAACCCGATGTCGGTTTAACAGGGAGAGACAACATGAGCCAAATCATTGAAGTCAAAGTCCCCGATATCGGCGATTTCGCCGAGGTGCCGGTGATCGAGTTGTACGTCAAGGTCGGCGACAGCATCAAGGTTGACGACGCCATTGCCACGCTGGAATCCGACAAGGCGACGATGGATGTGCCTTCCACGGTCGACGGCGTTATCAAGGAAGTTTTGGTCCAACTCGGTTCCAAGGTCGGCGAAGGCACCGTGCTGATCAAGGTTGAAACGGGTGGCGCTGCTGCTGCGCCGGCTCCGGCCGCCCATGCTGCTGCTCCCGCCGCGGCCCCCGCTGCCGCGCCGGTTGCTGTAGCCGCTGCTCCGGCGGCCGGTGGTGGCGTGGTTGAAGTCAAGGTGCCGGATATCGGCGACTTCGCCGAAGTGCCGGTGATCGAGTTGTACGTCAAGGTTGGCGACAGCATCAAGGTCGACGACGCGATTGCTACCCTGGAATCCGACAAGGCGACGATGGATGTTCCTTCCACCGTGGCCGGTACGATCAAGGAAGTGCTGGTTCAGCTCGGTTCCAAGGTTGGCGAAGGCACGGTGTTGATCAAGGTTGAGACGGGTGCTTCCGCACCCGCCGCAGCCCCGGTCGCTCAAGCCGCTGCTCCGGCGCCGGCTGCCGCAGCTCCGGTTTCTGCCCCGGTTTCGGCGTCGACCCTGGGGCCAGCCGTTGCCTCTATGGTCGCAGCCACCGCCCCGGCGGCTCTTGCCCCGGCTTTGCCGGCTGGCTCAAAGGTTCACGCATCACCGTCCGTCCGGGCCTATGCCCGCGAACTCGGTGTTGATCTGAGCAAGGTTGCGGCTACGGGTCCGAAGAACCGCATCGTCAAGGAAGACCTCACCAAGTACGTCAAGGGCGTCATGTCCGGTGCCATTTCCGGCCCGGTCGCGGCTGCCGCAGGCGGTGTGGTTGGTGGCGGCGTGCTCGATCTGCTGCCCTGGCCGAAGGTTGATTTCGCCAAGTTCGGCGAAATCGAGGTCAAGCCGCTGTCGCGCATCAAGAAGATTTCCGGCCAGAATCTGTCACGCAACTGGGTGATGATCCCGGCCGTGACTTATCACGAAGATGCTGACATTACCGATATCGAAGCCTTCCGCGTGCTGCTCAACAAGGAAAACGAAAAGGGTGGCGGCGCCAAGCTGACCATGCTGGCTTTCCTGATGAAGGCTTGCGTCAAGGGTCTGCAGAAGTTCCCGGAGTTCAACGCCTCGCTTGATGGCGACAATCTGGTGTTGAAGAAGTACTACAACATCGGTTTCGCCGCCGACACGCCGAATGGCCTGATGGTCCCGGTGGTGAAGAACGTCGACAAGAAGTCGGTCTTCGAACTGGCGCAAGAATCGGGCGATCTGGCCAAGCAAGCCCGTGATGGCAAGCTGAAGCCAGCCGATATGTCCGGTGCCTGCTTCACCATTTCCAGCCTGGGCGGTATTGGTGGCACTTACTTTGCACCGATCGTCAATGCGCCGGAAGTGGCCATTCTCGGGGTCAACAAGTCGGCCATGAAGCCAGTTTGGGATGGTAAGGCTTTCGTGCCGCGTCTGACGCTGCCGCTATCGCTGACCGCTGATCACCGCGTCATCGACGGCGCGCTGGCGACCCGTTTCAATGTCTATGTCGCCCAGCTGCTGGCCGATTTCCGCCGCGTCGCGCTGTAAAGGGGAATGACCATGAGCAATCTGGTAGAAGTCAAAGTCCCCGATATTGGCGATTTCGCCGAAGTGCCGATCATCGACCTGTTCGTCAAGGTCGGTGACAGCATCAAGGTCGATGATGCGATTTGCACGCTGGAGTCGGACAAGGCGACGATGGATGTGCCGAGTCCGGTTGAAGGCGTCGTCAAGGAAGTGCTGGTTCAACTTGGCGCCAAGGTTGGCGAAGGCGCGTTGTTGATCAAGGTTGAAAGCGGCGCTGCTGCGACCACAGAAACAACGGCTGGCCCTAGGGTCAACCCGGAAACTCCGCCAAAAACCGAGTCGACCCTAGGGCCAGCCTCTGCCTCTATGGTCGCAGCTGTTGCTGCAGCGCCGGCTCCGGTCGCCGCCAGCCACGGCGGCAGCGCCGATCTGGAATGCGAAATGCTGGTGCTTGGCGCCGGACCCGGCGGCTACTCCGCCGCCTTCCGCTCGGCCGACCTCGGCATGAAGACGATCATCGTCGAGCGTTACGCCACGCTCGGCGGCGTTTGTCTGAACGTCGGCTGCATTCCGTCCAAGGCGCTGCTGCATGTCGCCGCGGTGATGGACGAAGCCAACCACATGGCCGATCTCGGCGTCAGCTTTGCCGCGCCGCAGGTCGATATCGACAAGCTGCGTGCCCACAAGGAAAAGGTTGTCGGCAAGCTGACCGGCGGTCTGGCAGGCATGGCCAAGGGCCGCAAGGTCGACATCGTGCGCGGTTACGGCACCTTCCTCGATCCGCACCACATCGAGGTCGAAGTCACCGAAGGCACGGGCCAGGACAAGACCGGCAGCAAGAAGGTCATCAAGTTCCAGAAGTGCATCATCGCCGCCGGTTCAGCAGCCATGCATCTACCCTTCATTCCGAAGGACCCGCGTATCGTCGACTCGACCGGGGCGCTCGAAATGCGCTTCGTGCCGAAGAAGATGCTGGTCATCGGCGGCGGCATCATCGGTCTGGAAATGGCCACGGTCTACTCCACTTTGGGCGCCAAAGTCGATGTCGTCGAAATGATGGACGGCCTGATGCAAGGCCCGGATCGCGACGCGGTCAAGGTCTGGGAAAAGCAGAACACCAGCCGTTTCGACAAGATCATGCTGAAGACCAAGACGGTTGCCGTCGACGCGAAAGAGGACGGACTTTGGGTCAGGTTTGAAGGTGAAGGCGCGCCGAATGCCGATGCCGTGCGTTACGACATGATCCTGCAAGCCGCCGGCCGTTCGCCGAACGGCAGCAAGATCGGCGCCGAAAAAGCCGGTGTGGCAGTTACGGATCGCGGCTTCATCAACGTCGATGCCCAGATGCGTACCAATGTGCCGCACATCTTCGCCATCGGTGACCTCGTCGGCCAACCCATGCTTGCCCACAAGGCGGTGCATGAAGCGCACGTTGCGGCGGAAGTCGCGGCTGGCCACAAGGCCGCCTTCGATGCGTCGGTTATTCCCAGTGTCGCCTACACCCATCCGGAAGTCGCATGGGTCGGTTACACCGAGGAGCAGGCCAAGAAGGAAGGCCGCAAGGTCGAATCAGCCAAGTTCCCGTGGGCTGCTTCCGGTCGGGCGATTGCCAACGGTTGCGATTACGGTTTCACCAAGCTGATCTTTGATGCGGAAACGCATCGCGTCATCGGCGGGGCAATTGTCGGCCCGAACGCTGGCGACATGATCGGCGAAGTCTGCCTGGCCATCGAAATGGGTTGTGATTCCGTCGATATCGGCAAAACCATTCACCCGCACCCGACTTTGGGTGAAACAATCGGCATGGCGGCTGAAGTGGCGCACGGCACCTGCACCGACGTCCCGGCGCCGCGCAAGAAGTAGCGAAACAAACGCGCCCTTGAACGGCGCCCCAACAAATCGGCCGAATCCCACGCAAGTGGCATTCGGCCGATTTGTTGGGATCAAGCGAAGCGTTTCAGTAACGCCCAGACCTGTCGAAATTCCTTACACCTCAGCCAAAAAAATCAAGCTAGCCAAAGCCAGGCAGCGGTAATTCATTGTTTTTATTAGCAATGAAATTTTCAGCATGAATTTTGCTTGACGCAATATAACCCTATTCAAAAAGTGGTTACAGCACCCAATAGCCGGCAAAATTCTATTCAGGGAGATTCTCATGAAAAATCGACTCTTAACATTTGCTGCGATTGCATTTCTTGGCACCGCCAGTTCAGTAGCTCAAGCAATGCCCGTCAATGTCGCACAACTTTATGGCACCGCTAGCGCAACCTCTACTTACAGCATCCATGCCCCCTCGCGTGCCATCGATGGCAACGAGGCCACCACTTGGGTGACCAATGGCGGCAGTCCACTTCGCATTAATTTGGGGCAAATCTTCGAAGTGAGCAAAATAAGCCTGCTCCGAGAGCTTCCAGACGGTCAATACAGTGGCGATCAAATTCCATACGCTATCTATTCCAGTCTGGACGGAAACAATTGGGATTTGATCAGTTCCGGCACTTTTATAAACGATGTGGATGATCGAGATGACTACCTCTTCAGCTCTGGCCTGAGCATGCAGTATTTCAAATATCAAGCGACTGGCCCCAGCGCCTGGGTGGGGTTGGCCGAAGTTCAGATATTTGCGGAACAAAGCACCACGGCATCTGTGCCCGAACCCGGCGCCCTCGCCCTCATCGGGCTGGCGCTGGGCGGACTCGGCTTAACCCGCCGCCGTAAATCCTGAAGGCTTCACCCCTTGCCCGACATGGCGACCGAGGTCGCCATGTCGGGGGCGCTTTCGCTCCCGAAGACTGGCCAGGAGTGCGCCATCAGCGTGCACTCGCGCGGCTCAAAATCCAGCGCGGCAATAATCCGAGCCTCGACGGCGATTCTTGTCACGCACCGAAACTGTTGCCGACAACCACGAAGTCGGTACCGCAAAAGCCGGTAAAATCCACCCCGATTCAGCCCATTTTTAACGCTTCAAACTGGCTCCGTTACGCCGATCATCAGTGGCGCTAAAATGCCGATCCCTGACACCCGCGCGGCTAGCCAATAACCTGGCAGCTCCCGCCACGAACCGCATCGCCCCATGACCAAACACCCGCAAGCCTCGCTCTTCGACGCCTCTCCAGACACCGCAGTGAGCGTTGTCAACGCCCTTGGCCGACACAAACCCGCAGACAAATTGCAAGCGGCATTTCAGCGCCTGCTCCGCCAGGTGGATGAACAGCGCAGCCTGTTGGCCGACTGGAGCGCCTACGACACGCGCTACCACCAGCGCCTGGGGAGCGAATTGCTGCCCGTCTATGACGAATTCCGTCAAGTGCGCCGCAGCATTGCGCTGCTTCTCGACGAGCACTGGGATAATGGCGTTTTGCGGGGCAAGGCGCAGCGAACAAAACTAAAAACTTTTCTCCTCGATTTGCTCGACGCCTTGCTCGACGAAGGACCGGACAGCGAACTGGAAGCACTCTACATCAAACACAGCAACATCTCCTTTGCGGATGAGAAGGAAGCGGAGATGACACAAACCCGAGATATTCTGGAGAGTGTGCTCGGCATTCCGCTGGATGATTTTAACGGCAGCGAAAGGCTGGAGGAGTTGCTCTTCCAGGCGCAGAAAAAAATGTCCGGGGAGATGTCGGACAAAGGGGATGACGCCCCACAGCAGACCAAGCGCAAGACAGCCAAACAGGAAGCGGCCGATCTCAAAAAAGAGGATGCAGCAAAGAAAATCAGCCAGACCGTGCGCGAGGTTTATCGCAAACTGGCCAGCGCCCTGCACCCCGATCGGGAAACCGACGCCGCGATCCGCGAGAAAAAGACCGAGCAAATGCAGCGGGTGAATCAGGCTTACCAGAATGGCGACTTGCTGGCGCTGCTCAATCTGCAATTCGAAATCGAACAGATCGACACCGAACACCTCACCTCGCTGTCCGGCGAGCGCCTGACCCACTACAACCAGGTGCTACGTGAGCAACTGGCGGAACTGAAGGCCGAAGTCGAGGCCGTGACCGCGCCGTTCATGGATCTTTGCCAATGGCAAAGAAAAGTCACCCCGGATGACGTCGACCGCAAGATGAGCGCCGAAATTATCAATGCCCAATCAGATCTCAGGCAGGTCAAGGAGGATCGGGAGCGACTGCAGAATCCGGCGGAACTCAGTCGTTTTATCCGGGAAATTCAGACGGCCCCGGAATTCGACGACGACTTGATGCTGGATATTTTCCTCAACACCATCGCACCGCCGCAACCGCCCAGGAAAAGCGGCAAAAAGAAAACTTCCTGACGCCGCTAAGGAACAGCGAAGCAATAACTTCCCTTTTTGCGCTTGCGCGTGGAGGTAACCGGTCGGATTGATTTGTCGAAAACAGGAAGTTATTTCGTACGCGTTCCCAAGAAACATAAAACAGCGTTGCCTCTGCGCCTTGCGTTGAAAACACTTGTCTTCAACCGAGGTTTCCAGGTTTATGCCTATCGGACCCCATGACACCTACACTGCCCCGCCGCTCCGCTGAGGAGCAAGCCCGTCTCGAGACCACGCTGCGCGATGTCTTCGAGCACAAGCTCTGTTTCAACGAACTGCTCGATTTCAAGGTCGAATCGCTCGATCCGGCTGCAGCGCAGATCAGTTTTGCCATGCGCCCAGACTTGATCGGCCACTTCCTGCATGGTCGCCTGCATGGTGGCGTGATCGCGACCGCGCTCGACACCGTAGGCGGTTTGGTCGTCACCGTCGCCATTGCTGAAAAATTCAATAGCGAAACCACCGAACAGGTCGGCCATCGCTTCGGCCGCATCGGCACCATCGACCTACGTACTGATTATCTGCATCAAGGCATCGGCAAAAAATTTACCGCCACCGGACGGATTAGCCGTCTCGGTGGCCGTATTGCCTCGGTACAGATGACGCTGGAAAACGAAACCGGCCTGCTCATCGCGACCGGTGGCGCCTCCTACGTCGTCAGTTAGCGGCCCGGCAAAGGCGCGAGGCCGCCACGGTCAACCCGAAAAAATGGCCAAAATTCA
>JAUYQT010000037.1 GCA_030697085.1 Azonexus sp.
AGCGAGCCAGACCAAAAACTTCACTGCTACACTTATCCACAGTTGCTGCTCAACGTGACAGCAAACAGCCCTGGGTCAAATTTCAATCAGCAGGGTGGGTCAATATTCAATCAGCGCGGACAATCTGGTGTTCCATCGCCCGGATAGCGATAAGAAATTTGCGCACATCGACGGCCTATTCACGGACGACATCAACTGGCAAATGATCGAAACCCATTTGCCGGACATGCTGCGCGTGGCTATCTCCATCAAGCTCGGCAAAATCTCGGCCTCGGCCATCCTGCGTCGTCTAGGCACCTACAGCCGCAAGAACAAACTGTATTTCGCCTTCAAGGAACTGGGCAAGGTGGTCCGAACCATGTTCTTGCTGAAATACGTGGGCGACGTTGAACTGCGCGGGCTGATCCATGCGGAAACCAACAAATCCGAACAGTTCAATGGTTTCGCGAAGAAGTTGTTCTTCGGCGGAGAAGGGGAGATCGCCGAGAACCTGCGTCATGAGCAACGCAAGGTGATCAAGTACAACCATCTTGTCGCCAATATGGTCATCCTGCACAATGTGGTGGGGATGAGCCGGGTGTTGAAGCAGCTACAGGCCGAGGGTGCGCTGATCAATCAGGAAGTCCTGGCTGGCTTGGCTCCATACCGTATGGAACACATCAATCGCTTTGGTGATTATGTTCTGGATTTCCGGCGAAAGGTTGAGGTGTTAGCGGATGGTTTTCGGATTCTCGAAGCTGAATCCGCGGCTTAGAGAAAAAACGGGGAATTTTTCATGATTCCCGGCCGACCCTCCACCAGAGGGCAAACCCGGTCGGTACCGGCCTGATGATCCGTTACTCGCGTTCCTCAAAGGTTTGTAGCGCAGATAACTATGTCCCGCGAAATCCATGCGCATGCCCAGCCATCGGCTATTGCATGTTCAGCGGGACATAGTCCGGCGCGGGAGATAGTCCAGTCTATGTACTGCGGGACATAGACTGGAGAGCACCGTTCGTTATCTTGGTATTGAGGTGGATGACGCGCTAGAAATTTCGGAACAGACTGAAATTTAGTTGCCAGTCCCCGGCGGTCGGGCGGTTAAAACGTGCGACCGCTTTCCGGCAGGCTCATCAATAGGAGCTCTCGGCCAACTGCGGCCGTAGCGGCCTCTAAAAACAGATGCGTTTGAGCGACCGGTAACTCATCAGATATCCTCACCGGTGCAGGCGGATATGTTGCTGGCACCTTGGGCACAGCTATTGCCGGACCCATTATCATTGGTGTTGGCCTCGTTGTAGGCGGGGCTGCGGTCTCAGTAGAACTACTATGTTTACCAAAAAACTACCCGGACTCTGCCAGCAAAATCAATGCTGCCGCGACGGAATTTATGCAGCGATCAAAAATCTCCTTCGGCGAAGTGAAGATTGGTATGAATTCCATCGCAACAGCAACATCAGCCAAAATCAAGAATGTTGCCGGAAATGTTCTTGAGTATGCTTATCGCAGATAGTGCGGTCACCCAATGACTAGGAAGGCAATAACTTGCCAGAGGGTTGTCGTCTGAAGGTTGCTGTAAACGGATAGCTGCCGCTCACATTCGTGAGGCCTGAATTTTCCTGCCGAACGTAATTGACCAGCGGCAAACAAACAATGAGCTGTCGATCAATCAACTCGCCTCCAATGACCGCTGGGCCAACCAAGAGTCGCTCTTTTGAAATCACTCAGCGGCAGCTTTCCGATCACTTAGCTGCCAGAGTTCCGTTATTTGTCATCAGGCAAGTATGGGCACCGAAGCGACGCTCGGGCTGGACACAATATCAAGTGTCACTCTCTATCGCATTGCACAATATAAAATTCCATTAGCTTTCAATGCCCTATATTTCCCGTATTCTGAAACAACCCACTTGTTTGGAGTCAATAGCACGGATTAACTCAATGGCGGCTGGTGAAACG
>JAUYQT010000043.1 GCA_030697085.1 Azonexus sp.
TACAACCCAGCAAGCTATCGTCGATTTCACGGGAACCATGACTGGTCTTTGTAAAAACGCGGGTTTTCTTGCCGGCTTTTGAGTAGTAATGAAAGTAGTTGTGGTCGCCCTTGGCTGGCTGAAAACCTTTTACACCAAGACTCTTTTCGACCTCACTCTGTTTACGCGGCATGCTGCACCTCTGCAAACTGAGCCAACAGAGCTTGTTTCATTTGGCGAGCCGGTTCGTCCAACTCGTCATCGGCAGCCAACGCGTACTCATTCCAGAGCATAGCCAGTTGCTCCTGAAGTTCAGCCAACAAGGTTTCACGAGTCGGGGCAAACACGTCAATTCCCAAATCCGGTTGCATGACGTACAAAAGCTGTTTTGTGTCGTCCAATTCGACGTCTAACGTCATTGGAGCAGTCACCTTCAACGACAAAGCACCAGTTCGTACCCCGGTTACAGCTAAAGGGGAAATATCCAGATCACGGATATCAGTCACGTCGATGATTTGCTTAGGAGTTCCCTGATCATCCAACAGGACTCTACCCGTCACCTGAATAAAGTCACGACGCTTTTCGTAAAGCAGATCTTCGACTGCTTCTTCGTACAGGCACTCTAAAATCTTGCTGGTCGGCGGGTAAATAATTGATACCTTGCGTGCAGCAAAATCAATGCTGGTTAGTTCCCCAGTAACCACCCGAGCCGCTTCACGCTGTTCAGGGGGGACAAGCGTTGCCTCAACGAATGGAATAGTGTCCGTATCGAACGTGGCGAATGCGGCATTTTGAGCGTCGTGAAAATCTAGCGTCCAACCCGCATCCGAGCGTGGAGCCATACCTTTGATCGATTCAAGGACGCGACGCCGGATACGCTGGTCGGGAAGCACACCCACCAACCCACCCGCGTTCCGCGATGACACAAGACCCATCACATCTTTAAAGATCGTGACGGCCTTTTCCGCTAACTCTGAAACCAGCAGATCAGCCCCGCCGCCAACGGTAACAGGCATGGCATAGGAGCCGGCTTCAGGAACATGACATACCAGTTGAAATCGCTTCGCTGTAGCAGCAGAAACGCGCGCTCGCTCGCGAATCTCCCGTCCTTCAACCTGAACGCCGATAAGCTCAAATGCTCTTTGAGCATTCTCCAGAATCTGGACAAGCACGGTGGCAGGCACCGCATGAACTTGCGGGTCACTGGGGTTGATGTGAAAACTGAGCGAGGCTGCTGAAGAGGTCATAACTTTGGATTATCACTTGCTAAATTCCTGCCGTAAACAGATAACTACTCTATTTTTCCGTGTTGTTCAGCTGACTGAATTAGCCACGCTCTGAATGTCTGCAAACGCCGAAGAGTTCGCGGTCAGCCGCCACATTTAAGGGCGGCTTCGCTCAGAAACCTGCCGCAGAGCAAACAAAGCAACGAATGTCTTTTTTGGGCACCGAAGCGACGCTCGGGCTGGACCAATATCAAGTGTCACTCTCTATCGCATTGCACAATATAAAATTCCATTAGCTTTCAATGCCCTATATTTCCCGTATTCTGAAACAACCCACTTGTTTGGAGTCAATAGCACGGATTAACTCAATGGCGGCTGGTGAAACG
>JAUYQT010000064.1 GCA_030697085.1 Azonexus sp.
ATAGAAATCGCGCGAACGAATCACCTCGGCTTCGCTGGCCGCCAGTTCAGTGGTTCGTTCGGCAACGCGGCTTTCCAGTCTGTCACGGGCTTGGGCCAGGGCTAGATCGGCCAGTGCCCAGCGACGGCTGGCGAAAAAAGCAACGGCTAGCCCGATGCCGCCCGTAATCAGTAGAATTATGCCGACCAGCAGCACGCTTTGACGCACGGCGCCGGCGTATTCACTGGTCACGCTGGATAGCCGGCTTTGCAATAAAAGGGTCCAGCCATCCGCCAGATTTTGGCTGAAACTGAGCCATTCAACGCCGGATTCGTCGCTCCAGCGTAGAAACTGGATCGCGTCACCATTGCGCTGGTTCGCTTCAAGCAGGGGGTGACGCTGGCGGAAAAATGAGCCTTCGGGGCCAATCTGGCCGGTATCGCTGTGGGCAATTAATTTGCCCTGACGGTCCATTAGCAAACCTTCTTCGAAAGGCGAAATGTGGGCAGCGGCGATCAGGGTGGAGAGCTTTTCGAGCAAAACGACACCGCCGAGGTGGGCGTAAATTTCGCCCTGCGGGTCGAGTAGTGGAATGTCGATGACGACAGCGAGCTTGCCATCGGCACCGATAATGCTGTCGGAGATGGCCGCTCGTTTGCTTTTTGTCGCGTGCTGAAAATACGGGCGGTCGGCCAGATTGTATTTTTTCAGTGATTGTTGAACGGTGTACGGGTGCGACAGGTAATGGTCACCGTTGGGCAGGAGCAGGAAGACGGTGGATAGCGAACGGGTCTGAGCGAGTAGCGCATCAAGCGCCTGACGTTTGCCTCTTTCGACACCGGGTGGAATGCCGTTGAGTTGGCGATTGATGCGGTCAACCGCAATTAATGCCGAAAATTCATCGAGTTGAGCGGTGTAGGCCAGTAGATTTCGGGCTTGGATAATTTCGCTCTGCAGCGCGTTGGCAACGCTTTCAACATGCGATTTTTGTTCGGCTGACCAGCGTTCAATGGCGAGCTGGCGATGTGATTTTTCCAGAAAGAAAGCGATAGCGAGCAGCGCAACCAGCGCAGGCAAAATGAAGGCAAGCAGAATTTTCTGCCTTTGCGTCATTGGGTCTCCTCGTTATGGTGTGGCGGCGAGGGTCTGTGCCTCCCGTTCGAGCCATCATAATCGAGCTTTTTGACGCTGTAGTTTAAATTCAGAATATTTTGATCACAATGTTGCGTGCGGCATTCATTCGATCAAAGGGCTAACCCTCAGCTGGGCGAGCCATAAAAAACGGGAGACTCGCTCCCGTTGTTCAAAGCTTTTTTTCAGCACCCTGGCACCCTGGCACCCTGGCATCAGGGCATCATGAAAGAGGCTTTCTCACGAACCATGATGTCGGGATTGTCGAGCGCGATAATTTCAAAATGGATCTGATTAGCGCCTGGCTTGCCGGCATCAGGTGGCACGCGAACGATGGTGTTGAATGACTGCAATGTTGCCGCTGGTACATCGACTTCGCTGGCCTCGGCAATTTTTGCATCCGGCAAACCGTCGACCGTCACCTTGTAGCGATGCGCCTGTTCTTCCGTATTCATTATCTGCAATGTGTAAACATTCTCGATGCTGCCATCGTCAGCTTCCCGCGAGAGTGTTGATCGGTCGCGGATGATATCGACCTTGAGCGGAACGCGATGAGCCAAAAACCAGATCGACAGCCCGGTGATGAAGACGAGAATCACGGTGTAGAGCAGGATGCGTGGGCGAACAATGTGCGCCGCGATTTCCTTGGGGGTCAGATGTTTGGCCAGCGCGTTTTCGGTGGAGTAACGGATCAAACCGCGGGGACTGCCGACTTTGTCCATAACTTGATCGCACACATCGATACAGGCAGCGCAGCCGATACATTCGTATTGCAAGCCATCGCGGATATCAATCCCGGTCGGGCAAACCTGAACGCAGAGATTGCAGTCAATACAGTCGCCCAGCCCGGCCGCTTTGGCATCGACGCCCTTTTTGCGCGCGCCACGATTTTCGCCGCGAGCCGGGTCGTAGCTGACGATCAGCGTGTCCGGGTCAAACATCACGCTCTGGAAGCGGGCATACGGGCACATGTATTTGCACACCTGCTCACGCATGAAACCGGCAAACAAATAGGTGAAGCCGCCATAGAAGAAAATCCAGAAGGCTTCCCACGGGCCGAGGCTCCAGGTGCGGACATTGTTGATCAGCTCTTCAACCGGCGTGAAGTAGCCGACCAGCGTAAAACCCGTCCAGAGTGAAAGCAGCCCCCAAAGCAGATGCTTGCTCACCTTGAGGCGAATTTTGCGGGCGTTGAATGGCCCCTTGTCGAGCTTGACGCGGGCATTGCGCTCACCCTCGACCCAATTTTCGATCCACATGAAGAGCTGCGTATAGACCGTTTGCGGGCAGGCGTAGC
>JAUYQT010000686.1 GCA_030697085.1 Azonexus sp.
CACCATCTCGGCAACCTCTTTCTCCTTGGCAATGCGCTTGTCCTTCATCGCCTCATTTCCATTGAGCACCCCCGATGAAAGCCCGCGATGCTGCTGCATGAACTGCACCATCCGATTCATCGGTTTCAGCATCTGCAAGCCGGCGATTTCGTGGCGGGCTGTCTCAATGTCGCGACTGAGATTGCTATATACCGTAGTGAGAAGAACCACCATGACTACGGCCATGGCAACACCTAGCAGCAGAAATTTCTGGGTATAGCGAAGCCTGTTCATCAGTGCGACGGCTGGGGAGAAAAGCGCTCTCATTATTTATATCCTCACAAGTACCAGGTGCAGGCAGCAACGCCACAATCCGACATTTTAGCTGACTAAAATTAAAATACAAAAACTACATATCCTTAAAAATCGAAGGTCTTTTCGATTACAGCTCAGCGTGCAACCAGATGAGGCTGCCAGTCAGGATAAGGATGGAAGGCGACGAATAGGCCAGCGCCATAAAAACAGTAGCCAACCCCAGGACCCTATGAAACAACGACGGGCCCTATGACCATTACAGCAACGGCCGGCGCCAGGATCAACCCGGAAAAACGACCAAAAACACTAACAACGAAGCAAAATATGGCATCACATTTATCAAGCACTTCGCACTTCGCAATAAACACATCGGCGCAAAATCAGTAAGAAGAGGTCAAAAAGTGCCCGAGCAAAATCTAACAAATGGATATAACGCACTGATTAATAATAAATTAAATCAAATAAAATGCATAAAAACAAAGACCAAACCCATCAACAGCAAGCCAAATTAATTACAAATAATTCTACAACAAAAATGAATTTATAAATTTACTATCAATTTAATGCAATATTGATTGACAATCTCGCATTAATTGGCAAATATAGCGCATCTGATATCAATTTATCCACCCAAGATGAACCCACTTGCTGCTCAGCCCCGGATATCTGTTTGCACAACGCGAGAAGCCAGTGAATTGCTTGGCGTTTCTCTCCGAACCATACAGCTTTGGGTAGACGCCAAACGCCTTGAGGCCTGGAAAACTCCCGGCGGACACCGCCGAATTACGCGCAGTTCAGTCGAGAACCTGTTCAACAAACGCACTCAACCGACTCGCCGGGAACGCGAAACGCACAGCGAAGACCTCCCCCCTGATCTAGCGCCTCACCCCATCATCGGCGTCGACAACACGATCCTCGGCTATGACCTATACCCCATTGAAGAGACGTTTACTGACGAAAAGTGGGGCACCCTTGCCATTTCAAAGGCCATCAAAGAATTTGGCATACTGGGCGCCATCGGCACCGGCGCTTGCATTATTCCTCTGGGCGATGCCCTGCTGACTGACGAATTAGCCAAAAGTCTCGAACCTGGACGCCTGATATTTAGGCTATCGCCTGACAAATTAAGCGACCCGGCGATTCAGACGCACTGCATCAGTTTGAAACAAGCCGGATTCCGCATTTTGCTCGACCTCACGTCACCCGGCGAGATCAGCGAAAATATCTTGCGGTTGGCCAATTTTTTCCGTCTTGATTTTTCCGACGCTCAAAATGCACCTCAGCAACGGTCATTTCTTGCGCCCATTTCAAACATTGCCCCACTGATCGGGGCCGGAATTAATGACCCACAAACGCTAACCAACGCTCGGCAAGCCGGCTGCCAATTTTTACAGGGCCAGGATCTGGCGCGCCGAATCCATATGGAAGCCCCGCACGAATTGGCCAACCATCATGCGGCAGTTCTCAATCTGTTCGTCACGCTACAGACTGACCCGTGTGACCATCAAGAAATCACGCGCCTTCTCCAGCAAAAACCCAGCCTCTATTTCAGCTTGTTGAGATTGCTCAACTCCCCCGCCAGCGGCCTGTCCCGGCGCATTGATTCACTCAACGAAATTCTGCTCCTGCTCGGGCGCCCAAGCTTGATCCGCTCGACCCTGTTATTACTATTTACCAATC
>JAUYQT010000697.1 GCA_030697085.1 Azonexus sp.
TGCCATGTCGCGCTGAAAGGCTGCGGCACGGTAATCGCTGCGACCCTGGAATCAACAGCTTGCGCTGCGGTCGACGGCAAATTTTGGCTAAATTCTACCGGCAACCCAGGCATGGCCACGGCCGGCATGGGCGATGTACTCAGCGGCCTGATCGTCGCCCTGCTCGCCCAGGGCTGGCCCGCCCTCCCCGCCTTGCTCGCCGGCGTCCATTTGCACGGCGCTGCGGCTGATCGACTGGTTGCCCATGGCATCGGCCCAATCGGCCTGAGCGCTGGTGAAGTGATCGACGCCGCCCGGCAAATATTCAACGAATGGGTGAATTCGGCCAAAACAAAATAAGCATGATGTTCTGGCTGTCGGGCTGACTGAAACAGATACTCCCGGAGCCAACCCAGGCATGAAAAAGCCCGACCGTTTCAGACAGCCCAACTCTCCAGACGGTACAATTCGCCGCCCAGCATGACTATCGAACGCCACTATGTCCATCAAATTTGATTTCCCACTTGCCCCAGAAATCAGCCGCAATGTCGCCGCTGCGCTGGCCGAAGACATCGGCCCGGGCGACCTGACCGCCAGCCTGGTGCCGGGTGACCGTCAGGCCAAAGCTACCGTTATTTCCCGCGAAGCTGGCGTCTTATGCGGCACCGCATGGTTTGACGAATGTGTATTGCGGCTTGATCCGCAGGCTCGTATTACCTGGCAAGCCGCCGACGGCGAGCGCGTTGTAGCCGATCAGCTACTTTGCAACATCGAAGCCAATGCTCGCGCTTTGCTCTCGGCCGAACGCAGCGCCCTGAATTTTCTGCAACTGCTCTCCGCCGTTGCCAGCAAGGCACGTATTTACGCCGATGAAGTCGCCGGCACCAACGCACAGGTAGTCGACACCCGCAAAACCCTGCCCGGCCTGCGTATCGCGCAAAAATTCGCGGTGCGCTGCGGCGGTGGCGGCAACCATCGGCTAGCGCTGTGGGATGCCATTTTGATCAAGGAAAACCACATTCACGCCGCTGGCGGCATTGCCGAAGCGATGGCGGCAGCAACGCTTGTCGCCGAATCTGCCAGCGAACACTGCAAGTTCATTCAGATTGAAGTGGAGTCTTTGGGAGAACTGGAAGCGGCACTGGCTGCCGGTGCCCGGATGGTTCTGCTCGATAATTTCACGCTGGCGATGATGCGCCAGGCCGCGGCCATCAATGCCGGCCGTGCGGTGCTGGAGGCTTCGGGCAACGTTAGTCTGGAAACGATTCGCGGCATTGCCGAAACCGGCGTTGACCGCATTTCGGTCGGCGCCTTGACCAAGGATGTCAAAGCGCTGGATCTCTCCATGCGTTTTATCGGCTAGAGTTTTGACCAATTTATTGTCATAATCAGTACCCAGAAATCAAATAATGAAAGTCTTGGGGAGTCCTGATGTTGTTTGCGTTGTTCTACGTCGTCGCCATATCCATTCTCGTGCTTCACTTCACCGGCTTTCTTGCCCGGCATAATCTGGAGTGGCTGGTTTTGGTGCTGGCAGTCGCCGTTTTTCCTGCGGTTATTTACCTGTAGGTTTTCGCGCCACCAGATCAATCAGGGCTGAGCGGCCTGCGTGGGCCGCGCCCTCGGCAATCGTATCTTCATGTTCACGAAGCAACACAATCTCCCAGTCAGCGAACAGTTCACGCAACATTGCCTCGGTATAGAGATTTTCCACCGCTGACGGACCACCGGTTCGATAAGCCAACTGCTGTGGCGTATAGCCTTGTAACAGCAACAAGCCACCTGGTTTGACCGCCTGTTTCATCCCGGACAATTGACGTGGCCGTTCGTCTGGCCCGGCAAACTGGATGAAAATCCCCACTACTGCGTCGTATTCAGCCTGCGGCCAGTCCCAGTTGAAAATATCGACCTGTACGAAGTTGACCACAACTTGCCTGCCACGGGCCAGATTGGCCGCCTTTTGCAGCGCTACGGGAGATATTTCAGTCGCTGTCACGACGCAACCCTGTTCAGCCAGCCAGACGGCATTTCGCCCTTCGCCATCGGCGACTGAAAGAACACGCGCGCCTTCGCAAAAACAGGCTGCTTGCCCAGCCAGAAACTTGTTCGGTGCCGTACCAAAAAGGTAATCGTCGCCCGCATCACGATAGCGGGCGGACCAGAAGGTTTCGTGGTCGGAAATGCTCACACGTGATCCACAATAAACTGTTTGATTGCGGCCACATCCGGCGCCATCACCACCACCTGTTGTGGCAGATTTTCGATCCCGATCATGTCAGCCGGACGCACCGGCTCAGCGCCCAATGCCTCGCGGATGGTTTCTTCAAACTTGGCTGGCTGAGCGGTTTCAAGGACGATCATCGGCACGCCGGCATCAAGATTTTCCAGCGCCACTTTCAAGCCGTCTGCAGTATGGGTGTCGAGCATGACGTTGTAGCGGCCATAGGCAAAGCGTATGGTGTTGATGCGGTCAATATGTGTGCTCTTGCCGGAAACGAAGCCAAATTTGGGCAGGTTTTTCCAGTAGACCGTAGCACTCAAATCAAACGCCTCGCCCTTATCGACCTTGGCCCACAAATCGGCAACCACTGTCGGATCGCGCCCGACCAGATCAAAGACGAAGCGCTCAAAATTGGAGGCTTTGGAAATATCCATCGACGGGCTGGAGGTGATGCTGGTTTCGGCGGTGTTGCGCGGCCGATAAACGCCGGTGCGGAAAAACTCGTCGAGGACATCGTTTTCGTTGGTGGCCAGCACCAGTTTAGCGATCGGCAAACCCATCTGACGGGCGATATGGCCGGCGCAAATGTTGCCGAAGTTACCGGATGGAACGGCAAAATCAACCTGCTGATCGTTCGAGTTTGTCGCCAGAAAATAGCCCTGGAAGTAATAGACGATCTGCGCCGCGACCCGTGCCCAGTTAATTGAATTGACTGCGCCAATCTTGTATTTGGCCTTGAAAGCGGCATCGTTGGAAACCGCCTTGACGATATCCTGGGCATCGTCAAACAAGCCGGTGACGGCGATGTTGAAAATATTGGGGTCTTGCAGCGAGTACATTTGCGCGCGCTGGAAGGCGCTCATTTTGCCGTCCGGCGAGAGCATGAAAACCTTGACGTTGTGCTTGCCGCGCATGGCGTATTCAGCCGCTGACCCGGTGTCGCCTGAGGTGGCGCCGAGAATATTGATCGCTTCGCCACGCTGGTCGAGGACGTACTCGAAGAGGTTGCCGAGCAACTGCATGGCCATGTCCTTGAAGGCCAACGTTGGGCCATTGGACAATTCCTGCGTGTAAAGATTTTCATCGAGCTGGGTGAGCGGCGTGATCTGCGCGGCATTGCCACCGTTGCGGGCGTGACGATAAACGTCTGCGGTATAGGTCTTGCTAACCAGCGCCCGGAGGTCTGCCGGGGGAATATC
>JAUYQT010000698.1 GCA_030697085.1 Azonexus sp.
GAAATCCGCACCCCGATGAATGCCATCATCGGCATGACGCATCTCTTGCGCCGAGACCAGCTGACAGCCAAGCAGGCCGATAGGCTCAACAAGATTGATACGGCCGGTGAACATCTGCTCTGCATCATCAATGACATTCTCGACCTGTCCAAAATCGAAGCCGGCAAACTGGTGCTTGAAGATTCCGATATTGTCATCGAAAGCCTGCTGCATAACGTCGCCTCCATCCTGTCCCCCAAACTGAGTGCGAAGGGCCTGCAACTCCGGGTGGAAGCCCAGCACCTGCCCCGCCATCTGCGCGGCGATGCCACCCGCCTCATGCAGGCGCTGCTGAACTATGGCAACAATGCCATCAAGTTTACCGAGCGCGGCACCATCACGATTCGAACTCAGGTAGTCGACGACGCCGGCGATTCGATCCTGCTGAAAGCCGAGGTCGAGGATACGGGCATTGGTATCGCGCCAGAGCAGATGAGCCGCCTGTTCTCTGCCTTCGAGCAAGCCGACAGTTCGACCACGCGGGAGTATGGCGGCACCGGTTTGGGATTGGTCATTACCCGCAAACTTGCGCACCTGATGGGGGGCGATGCCGGTGTGACGAGTGTTCTGGGCAAGGGGAGCATCTTCTGGTTTACGGCGCGCCTTGGAAAGAGCAACACTGAACCCGTGGCTACGCCGAAGGTGCAAAGGGAGGAGAGCCTGGAAGCCCTCCTGGCCCGCGAGTACACCGGACGAAAAATATTGCTGGTGGAAGACGAACCCATCAACCGTGAGGTCGCTACGGAGCTCCTGAGCGAAACCGGCCTCGTCATCGAAACGGCAACAGATGGCGTTTATGCGGTCGAGATGGCGCGATGCACACCCTACGACCTCATTCTGATGGACATGCAGATGCCCAGGCTGGATGGCCTCGAAGCGACGAGGCAAATTCGAGCACTTCCCGGATGGGAAACAGTCCCCATCGTAGCCATGACCGCCAATGCCTTCGCCGAGGACAGGGCTCGATGCCTTCAGGCGGGCATGAATGACTTCATCGCCAAGCCGGTTAACCCGGATGCCCTCTTCGCTATGTTGCTGAAATGGATGGGCGACCAAGTGACCCGCCCCGCAGTGGAACATATCTTATTGTGCGGCGGGCAGTTTTATGGAACAGAGCTGCCTGTCGATACCCAATTTTAAGTTCGTTTAACTGGCCGCTCTTGGCCGGGTGCTGAAGTCCAAGTCGCCACCTTCAATGGCCGGACTTGGCTGGATACCTGCCGGTCAGGAGAAAAACTGGACTCGGGCTCGCGAAAGGCCGCTGTTGCTTTTCTTGACCGACCGGCGAACGGCAGCTTCCATTTCTTGCCAATGACGGCAAAGGGTCGGGTGCCGCCCGATAGTCCGAAAAGTCGTAGGTCCGCAATCAGTCTGATCCCGCCGTTGGCATCAAGACGAAGGCCACGCAAAGTTCTTAGTCGGCTGTAGACCGGTTTACTGTCATTCGAAATTTGAAGCTGTCAGGCAGGAGGGTGTGAAACGGCCGGATGACGTTTGGAAGTCCAATTGCTGCTTTATGATCAACAAGCGGGCTACCGGGTCACCATCACTATAGAACTACAACTTCATATTTCCTTGCCTGGCAAAAAGTGTATTAATTTTCGTCTGCATTGCCGGACTCAGCTGCACGACTAGCTCGGCATTGTAGGAACCAGTAGGCATAGGCCTGATATCCGGATCTTCAGTCGTGTTTTTGGCATAGACATCTGTATTAACGATCTGCTGGGCAGTGATCGCGTATGAACGCGATTTTGCCGCCGGCGTCTCGTCTTGAACCGAGGGGTCAATATTGGTGGTTACGATCGACAGGCTGTTATCGCTGTTGAAATAGATCTCGAACGTACGGAACTGCTGGGGGAAATCGCGTAAAGAGGAGGTTTCAACTTGCCAGAAACCTGCTTCTGGCGTGGCGCCACGGAACGGTTTGATTGTATTGAAATGGCGGTGTCCGCCAAGCCAAAGGATGAGATTTGGATAGTGGTGAAGTTCTTTGATCAGATCCGGTTCTGAGACTGCATTACTGGCGTCGTTTAGCCAACCCAGCGGTGCCCCCGGCTTTTCAACGCCGATCGGAATGTGTGCAGCGATGATCATGAGTTGATCCGCCGCCTGACCATCCGCCAGTTCTTTCTTTAACCAGTCATACCGAGCATGATCAAGAAAACCGCGCCAATGGAAGTCAACTGAGCCATCGTCTTCGCTTTGGGTGTCGTCAAGCACGATAATTTTGATCGGCACCGTCGATTTCGGCAAAAAGCTATAGCAGGCAAAGCCACTTTCGGCGTCAATCTCGCTAAAACCGTGGCCGCGAGGACT
>JAUYQT010000247.1 GCA_030697085.1 Azonexus sp.
CGGAGCAGTTGCCTCAGGCAGACCGCTGGCAGACCTTCCTGGCCTACGTGGTGGCGAAAATTACCTGTCCATTGCCGCCATGGCACCCTCCTGAACGGCTTGCGATGACAGGGTAACTGCCGGATTTAGGTTCATTACGCCGGGAGATATTGGGCGAGGGAAATACATCTACGCAGCCGAGCGAACCCTTAGCGAAAACGGCGTAAAGCATGCTCGGCTATTGCCAGTGGGTTCAGTCGTAGTGACCTGCATTGGTTCTTCGATTGGAAAGATTGGTCTAACGACTCAACCTTCTGCAAGCAACCAGCAGATCAATGCGATAGTTACTTGCGAAAACCACGATCCAGAATATCTCTATTACCAACTTGAGTTTTACTCAGAAGCACTACAGCGGCTTGCAGGAACACAGGCGGTTCCCATTGTTAATAAAACAACGTTTGAAGGGGTAACTCTTCGATTTCCTCATTTCCAAGATGAGGAAGCTGAAATCGCGGATGTCCTTAATACATGGGACGCTGCAATTGCCGTCACTGAAAAACTCCTCGCCAACAGTCGCAACTGCTGGCTAGCACTGACCGGTGAGCTATTGATGCCGGTGCCAATCTCTACTCAACGGCAAGCCGGTTCCTTTCCTCCATCGGTCCAAGCTGGCATTCCCAAGCTGCCACCAACGCCAAAAGGCTGGCGCAAGGTTGCCTTGGGTGCGCACCTGCATGAAATCAACCGGCCCGTGAATCTGAAACCCGATACCGAGTACACGTTGGTCACGGTTCGCCGTTCGCGAGGTGGCGTCGATAAACGTAGTGTTTTGCTCGGCAGCGAGATCAAGACACCGAGCCAGTTCTTCGTGGCCGCTGGCGATTTCCTGATTTCCAAGCGTCAGATCGTTCACGGCGCCTGCGGTATTGTTCCGCCCGAGCTTGATGGGGCGGTGGTTTCCAACGAATACGCCGTGCTTGGTAGCGACGGCGAAATCGACCCACGCTTTCTGCGCTATCTGTCCGAAACGACCTATTTTCAGCAGACCTGTTTCCATTCCAGCATCGGCGTGCATGTGGAAAAGATGCTGTTCCGCACCGAGCAGTGGTTGAAAAGGCCGTTCAACATTCCGCCACTCGATGAGCAGCGGCGAATCGTCGAAATTCTCGATACCTCCAGGCAACAAATGGCGTCGGCCGAACAACAGCTTTCCCTGCTCAAGGCCGAAAAACGCGCCCTGATGCAGCAACTCCTCACCGGCAAACGCCGCGTCCGTCTCCCATCCACCGAAGCCGCGAGTGCCTAAATGAACGCCGTCCCGCAAACCCGCGAGCAAGTCAGCACCCACATTCCTGCCCTGCACCTGTTGTGCAATCTGGGCTGGAATTTCCTGTCGACCGCAGAATGCCTCGCCTTGCGCAGCAGCACCCGCGAGGTGGTGTTGCGGCCCCGGCTGGTGGAGGTTTTGCAGACGCGGCGCTTTGAGTACAAGGGGGCGTGGTATCCGCTGTCGCCTTCCGGTATCGAGCAGATCGTCCGCGAGTTGTCGGCGCTGAGCCTGACGGAAGGTTTGCTGCCGGCCAATGAGCGGCTGTACCAGAAGCTGGCGCTGGGCATTACCGTCACCGAGTTCATGCCGGACGGCAAGAAGCATCAGCCGACCATCGCCGTGATCGACTGGGCCGATCCGGCGGCCAATCGCTGGGAAGTGACCGAGGAACTGGAAGTGCTGTCCACGCACGGTACGCACAGCCGGATTCCCGATCTGGTCTGTTACGTCAATGGCTTGCCGCTGGCGGTGATCGAGGCGAAGCGGCCGGAGAGCGGCAAGGCCGAGAAAGCTACGGTCGACGAGGGGATTAGCCAGAATTTGCGTAACCAGCGGCACGACGAGATTCCGCAGCTTTTTGCCTACGCTCAGTTGCTGCTGGCGGTGAACCATAGCGAAGGGCGCTACGGCACGACTTTTACGGCGGCGAAGTTCTGGGCGCGCTGGCGGGAGGAGGAGTTTACCGACGTCCAACTGGCGGAGTGGAAAATCCGGCCTTTGTCGGCAGCGACTCACGCCGCGCTGTTTGCCGACAAGCCGGCCAGCTTGCGCCATCACTTTGAGCAATTGTGGGCGCAGCCGATGTTGCCGACCGAGCAGGACCGGCTGCTGGTCGCCTTGCTAACGCCGGCCCGGCTGCTCGAATTCCTGCGCTTTTTTGTCCTGTTCGACCGCAAGGTCGGCAAGGTCGTGGCGCGCTACCAGCAGTTTTTCGGCATCCGCGCCTTGCTCAAGCGCATCCAGCAGCGCCGGCCGGATGGCGGGCGGGAAGGCGGCATCGTCTGGCACACGACGGGCTCGGGCAAGAGTTTCACGATGGTCTTTCTGACCAAGGCGCTGGTCGTCCATGACGATCTGAAAGCCTGTCGCGTCGTGGTGGTAACTGATCGGGTCGATCTGGAAGACCAGTTGGCGCGCAATTTCATCAGCAGCGGCGCTTTTGGCTCGGCCATCGCGACCAAGAAGGAAGGCGAGAAGGCGCGGGCGCAGACCGGGCGGCAATTGGCCAAGCGCATCGGCCAGGGCGCCGAGCGCATCATTTTCACG
Organism: Azonexus sp.; assembly: GCA_030697085.1. Lineage (GTDB taxonomy): Bacteria > Pseudomonadota > Gammaproteobacteria > Burkholderiales > Rhodocyclaceae > Azonexus. The sequence goes on from JAUYQT010000247.1 coordinate 2,576, forward strand.
CTGATCCACAAGTTCGCCACCGCCTCACGCCAGCCGGAGTGCTACAACCCGTCGCCGGATTTGATCGTGCTGGTCGATGAAGGCCACCGTAGCCATGGCGGCGAGACGCATGAGCGGATGAAGAAATCCTTGCCGCTGGCGTCCTACGTGGCCTTTACCGGCACGCCGCTGTTGAAGAAGGAGAAGGCGGCCAACAAGTTCGGCCCCATCGTCCATGCCTACACCATGCAGAAGGCGGTGGAGGATGAAACGGTGGCACCGCTGCTCTACGAGGAGCGGGTGCCGGAGCTGACGATCAACGAGGAGGCGGTGAATCGCTGGTTCGAGAAGATCACGGCCGGGTTATCCGAGGCCCAGAGCGCCGACTTGAAGAAGAAATTCGCCAACAAGCGGGCGATTTACGGCGCGGCCAACCGCATCGAGCTGATCGCCTGGGACATTGCCAGCCATTTCAGCGAGAACATCAAGAAGCTGGGCCTGGGCTTGAAAGGGCAGGTGGCGGTGTTCAGCAAGCTGGATGCGGTCCGCTACCAGGGCTATCTCGACGATACCGGGCTGGTCAACAGCGCCATCGTGATTTCGGCGCCGGATAGCCGGGAAGGCAATCTGGAAGTCGATGAAAGCAAGCTGCCCGAAGTGCAGAAATGGTGGAACGCCCATGTCGGCAATGATCAGGAAGGCTACGAGCGGCGGGTGCTGGAGGGTTTTGCCGGCGATGGCGGGCCGGACCTGTTGATCGTCGTCGACCGGCTGCTCACCGGCTTCGACGAGCCGCGCAACACGGTGCTCTACATCGACAAGCCGCTCAAGGAACACAACCTGATTCAGGCCATTGCCCGCGTCAATCGGCTGCATGAGGCCAAGCGTTACGGGATTCTGGTCGATTACCGGGGCATCCTGAAGGAGCTGGATACCGCCGTGAAGGCTTACCAGGATCTGGAGGCGCGCACCCAGGGCGGCTACGATCTGGCCGACATCGAGGGGCTGTATCAGCAGTTCAGCAGCGAGTACAAGCAGTTGCCGGGCTTGCATCATGATCTGTGGGCGATCTTTGCCGAGGTGAAGAATAGGCGAGACCTGGAGCAATACCGCCACGTATTGATGCCGAAGTACGCCGAGGACGAGGAGGGCCAAAGCTACGACACCCGCCAGAAGCTGCGTGATGATTTCTACGCGGCGCTGACGAAGTTTGGCCTGTGCCTGCAAACGGCACTGGCGTCGCGCAGCTTCTACGAGGATCACACTTTTTCGGAAGCCAAATTGGCGACCTACAAGGAAGACCTGCGCTTCTTCACCAGCCTGCGCCAGATTGCCCGGCAGGATGCGCTGGAAACCGTCGATTACAGCGTCTACGAAGAACAGATTCGCCGCATGGTGGACAAGCAGGTGATCGGCCGGGAGGTGCGCGAGCCGGCGGGGGTTTATGTCGTGCACAAGCTGGGTGGCGACGATCCGGAGAACTGGAGCGAGGAAAAGACCCGCAATGAGACGGACATGATCCGCACCCGCCTGAAAAAGACCATCGAGCAGGATCTGGCCGATGATCCCTACGCCCAGAAAGTGTTCGCTGAGCTGCTGAAGGAGGCGATTGCCGCGGCGGAGGCGATGTTCGAGCACCCGGTGAAGCAGTACGCGCTGTTCAGGAAATTCGCGGAACAGGTGGAAAACCGGGAACTGGCGGGCGTGCCCGATGTGTTTGCCGGCCAGGCCCACGCCCGGGCCTATTTCGGGATTTTCCGGCTGGTGCTGGGTGAGGGGGAGTTTGTCCAGGGTGAAGAAGGGGCGTATGTCGAGGAAGCCCGGTTGATCGACCAGATCGTCCGCGATGCGGTGGCCGAGAATTCGCTGAATCCACAGAACATCGAGGCGGCGATCCGTAAAGCGCTGCTACCTCGTTTGTTCGGGTTGATGGGGCTGGAGCGGGCGAAAAATGTCATCGAGCAGGTGATACAGGTGACCCGAGTCGGCTTGAGTCGCGGCGGCTTCTGAGATGCAACGCAGTATTCGCTATGGCGATGCGCGGATCGCCTTTGCCATTCGCTTTGTGCCGAAGCCGCGCCGTCGGATCACGATCCACGTCCTGCCGGAAGGTTCGGTCCGCGTCGATGCGCCGGAGGATGCAACGCCGGAAGCGGTGATCGCGGCCGTGCGGCGGCGCGCCCGCTGGTTGTGGAATGAGCTGGAAGCCCGCCGCGAACGCTGCCTGCATGTCCTGCCGCGAGAGTACGTCAGCGGCGAGAGCCACTTCTACCTGGGCCGGCGCCATATGCTGAAGGTGGAACTAGTCGAGGGTGGGAAAACCAGCGTCAAACTGCTGCGTGGCAAGTTGCTTGTCGCCGTGCAGCGCCGGGATCTTTTGCTTGTTCGCGCGTCTTTGGAGGATTGGTATCGGCACCGGGCGCGGGAGGTTTTCGCCCGGCGCTTGGCTGAACTTGCACCGCGCTTGCCCTGGTTATCAGCGGCGCCGAACTTCCGTTTGCTCAACATGCGCACGCAGTGGGGGAGTTGCTCGCCATCCGGCGAACTCGTGCTTAACCCGCAGTTGGTCAAGGCCCCACGGATCTGCATCGATTACGTGATCTATCATGAGTTATGCCATCTGCGAGAGCATAACCACAGTCCGGAGTATTATCGCCTGCTGGAATCCGTGATGCCTGACTGGGCATTGCACAAGAAGATGCTCGATAGCTTGGCGGAAGCGCTATTGAATCGATAGGCTTCTGCTCAGCTCGTATATCAGCGTCACTTTCTGTGTCATCTAACAGCTTGTCGTCGCTTGATGGAATAGTTGTGAACTTTCAGAAATTGAAATAGCTCCCATCAGAAGCTATTTTCATATGGCAATTCAGCACGTTCGCAGAAGCAGGCGTTTTCCAGGTGGCTATTAGCCCCGTTAATTACCGAAAAAAGAGGTCATCGTGAATCACTTTTTATATGACATACCACTCAATCAACTTGATGGAACTTCAACTTCTCTAGCCGGGTTCAAGGGGCAAGTGTTGTTGATTGTGAACCTTGCTTCTCAGTGCGGATTCACGCCGCAATATGCCGGACTTGAAAATTTGTTTGAACGCTATCGTGAGCGCGGCTTGCAGGTTCTCGGTTTTCCCTGCAATGATTTTGCTGGTCAGGAACCGGGCGGGGCTGAGGAGATTCAGAATTTTTGCTCGAGCAAGTTCAATGTCCAGTTCCCACTGTTCGAGAAAATCAATATCAATAGCGAACCCAGGCATCCTCTGTATGCCTTGTTAATAAAGGCTCAGCCCACTGCGCTTGCTCCGGTCAACAGCGATTTACGGGCAAAATTGGCCGAGTATCAATTCTTGCCCAAGCAGGAGAGCGATGTCCTGTGGAATTTCGAGAAATTTATCGTCAGTCGCGATGGCCAGATCCTAAACCGCTTTTCGCCTGATACCACGCCAGATGATCCCCGCCTGATTGCCGCCATTGAGACAGCGTTGGGCTGAGCAAGACTGACACTGACAAATATGCCGACGAAAACAATGCCCCGGGTACCTAAACCTGATGTTTGCCAGCCGACAGGCTCAGCAGAGCTGGCCATGCTGGATGTTTATATGCCGATGATGAAATCGTCGGCGATTATCTCGGCCGGGCGTTTGGGACTGTTTGAGGCATTGGCCACGGGCCCGCTTTCGGTTCAGCAACTGGCCGAGAAAATTCACTCGAGTGCCAAGGGTACGGCAACGCTGGTAGATTTTTTGATCGCCTTGGGCTACCTGGAAAAGCAGGGGGAGCTTTTGGCGAATACGAGCAGTACGCAACGTTGGTTTACCAGCCTGGGTCAGGTTGATTACACCCCGGGTTTGCTCTGGACGCACGAAGCATGGCCGATGATGGGTGGTTTGGCGGAAGCTGTCCGTAGTGGCCATCCGGAGAAAACCCTGTGGGATGCCATGGTGACGCAATCACATCTGGGTGAATTGTTTTCGTCGTATATGGCCGCTTTTGCCTCAGACCTGGGGCCGGATTTGCTCAAACACATTCCAGTTTCGTCTGGGCAGCATCGGTTGCTTGACCTCGGTGGCTCGCATGGCCTGCATTCAATCCGCTTTTGCCAGCGCGATCCACAACTTAGCGCTGTTATCGTTGATTTACCCAGTGCCTTGACGGATACCGATGCGACCATCGCGCAAGAGCAGCTTTCGGAACGTATTCGTCTGGTTCCCGGGGATTTGCAAGAGATGGATTGGGGGCGCGAATATGATCTGGTGTTTTATCTCTCAGTCGCCCATAACCATACGGCAGATGAGAATCGCCACATCATCGAGCGAATAAGCAAAGCCCTTGGTCAGGGTGGCTTGCTGGTCATTCATGAGTACCTGGCCGAAGCGCCGCTTGATGCCCTTGATGCTGCATTTCGTCTGACTCTGCTCATCGAAACCGGCACCCAGACCTATTCCTACGCAGATTATTGTCATTGGTTAACGTTGGCCGGATTTGAGTCGATTGAACGGATTGATCTGAATCCACGGCAAAAAGGCTCGTTGATTCTGGCGCGGCGTTAACGCCAGGGCACCAGGGGGTTTCCTCGGTCGCTAGCTATTCAAAGATTGCCGCCTGCGTTGAACCGTTCGCGGTGCACATGAACTCTCAGCCCTCAGCCCGCGCTACGGCATCACGCAGACGTTGAATTGTTTCTCCGACACGCGCTTTTCTTGATACTTCCAGCCCGATGTCGCGGGCAATCGCGTTGACCTTGGCCGGATTGAGTGGAATGCCGCCGCGATCAATCGCTGCAAGCAGGCGGCGGGCTTGTTCAATGTCAGAAAGAGGTCTTTTTTTGGCAAAAAACCAGCTTTTTAACCAGCTAAAAAAGCCTTGGCGGACGCTGTATCCCATAAACTTGCCCATCGTCAAAATCACAAGGATACCTTGATGGCTGTCAGAACAATTCTCCGCATGGGTGATTCGCGTCTACTGGAGTTGGCGCGAGCTGTCACCGACTTCGAGACGCCTGCGCTACAAGCCTTGATCGAAGATATGTTTGACACCATGGCTGAGGCTGGTGGTGTTGGCTTGGCGGCGCCGCAGATTGGCGTC